>JBAVNY010000633.1:0-11215 GCA_049691535.1 Candidatus Acidiferrum sp. | reverse complement strand
GTCCCTACATAGGCTTGGGGCGGCGAGGTGGTGGCCACCTGAAAGTGGCCGCTACAGGTGGTTAGGTGCCCAGGCGGCGGAGTTGCTGGAAGAAGGTGGGGTAGGAGACGGCGGCGCAGTCGGCATCGCGGATTACGGTGTCGCCTTCGGCGGCGAGCCCGGCTACAGCGAAAGCCATGGCGATGCGATGGTCGCCGTGCGGTTCGATTTCTGCGCCGTGCAATTTTCCAGCGCTGCGACCTTCGACGCGGAGACCATCGGGGCGCTCTTCGACTTTAGCGCCGAGGCGTTGGAGATTTTTGACAAGTGCGGCGATGCGGTCGCTTTCTTTTACGCGCAGTTCAGCGGCATCGCGAATCTCAATTCCCTGCTCGGTGTATGGACCGAGAGCGGCGAGCATGGGAAGCTCGTCAATGAGCAGAGGAACCTGATCGCCGGAGATGAGGCCGCCTTTGAGAGAGGTGCCCTTCACAGAGATATCGCCTACGACTTCGCCTTGCTGGGCGTTCAGACCGGTGACGGAGATTTCGGCGCCCATTTGGATGAAGAAATCGAGAATGGCGGAGCGGGTGGGATTGAGGCCGACGTTGCTGATGAAAATGTTGGAGTCAGAAAGCAGCGAGGCGGCGGCGATAAAGAAAACGGCGGAGGATAAATCGCCGGGGACGTCGAGAGACTGGGGCTTGAGTGATGCGGAAGAGGAGCCTCCGTTGGCGTTGGTCATGCCGTGAATGATTACGGTACGGCCGCGTTTCTCGATGGGCGCGCCAAAGAGTTCTAGAGCGAGTTCGGTGTGATCGCGAGTTCGGGCAGGCTCGGTGACTTGCGTGGTGCCATCGGCGTACAGGCCGGCGAGAAGCACGGCGGATTTTACCTGGGCACTGGCCATGGGCATTTCGTATTGAATGGCGCGGAGTTTGCCGCCGTGAATTTCGAGGGGCGGAAAATTATCTTCGCGAGGACGAATATCTGCGCCCATTAATTTGAGCGGAGTGACGACGCGCTTCATGGGGCGTTTCTGGAGGGATTCGTCGCCGGTAATTTTGGTGGTGAATTGCTGACCACTGAGAATGCCGGAGAGCAGGCGAATGGTGGTGCCGGAATTTTCTGCGTCGAGGGTGCGGCGAGGTGGTTTGAGTCCACGGAGGCCGTGACCAGTTATTTTTACGGTGGTGCCATCGACGGTGACGTCGGCGCCGAGAGCTTTCATGCAGCCGAGAGTGCTGTGGCAATCGCGAGCAGCGGCGAAATGACGAAATTCGCTGGTGCCTTCGGCGAGAGCAGCGAGCATGGCATAGCGATGCGAAATGGACTTGTCGCCGGGCAGTTGTAGCGCGCCGGTAAGAGCTTTTACCGGATGAATCGTTTCCTTTTTCACGTTGGTTTCCTGGAAAGAGTTTAGCATGCGCGAATACGAGGGCGAGTTCGGGTGGAATCAGAAATTTTTGGGCGACGAAAAAGTGTGACGACAAAGGCGAAGTGCAGCACTAGCGTTGGAGCGCAGAGTTGTAGCGCAAAGGACACTGAAAGATCGGGGAAGTGCTGTACCTGGGGACAGTTTGTAGGGCGCAAACTGCGGAGAATCGGGTGAAACACATGGCTACGGCGATGCGTATCATTAAATGTAGACGGGTCGAGGTAAGCCTGTAAGGAGCAGAGATGTCTGGGCGTCGTACAGTGATGCAGTTGGTGACCAATGCTTCGATCGGCTTTGGGGCTTTGTTTCTGGTGGGAGTTTTGCTTGCGGCGATTCCGAATCATCGGACGCCGGCTGTTTCGTCGGGCGCCGAAACGGCTGCGGTGCAAGAGCAGCAGACGGAGCAGGACCATGCCAACATGCCGGGCATGACCATGGATGCAGACAAGTCCAACGAAATGGGAGCCATGCACGACATGGCGCACATGGGGCACGGCGATTCGGTGCACATGCACATGACGGCGCCGAGGCCACAAGGGCCGGGAGATTTGCAGCGGGCGAATGAAATTGTGCAGCAACTGCGGGCGGGAATTGAAAAGTATCGGGACTACCATGTGGCGTTGAATGAGGGATTCACGATTTTCCATCCGGAAATTGTGCAAGAGGAATACCACTTTACGAGCCATGCGAATGGATTTTTGGAGGCGTTCACGTTTGACGCGTCGCGGCCAACGTCGCTTTTGTATAAGAAGACGGGTAGCGGGTATGAGCTGGTTGGGGCAATGTACACGATGCCGAAGCGCGCGACGGAAGACCAGTTGAACGAACGTGTGCCGCTGAGCATTGCGACGTGGCATCTACACACGAATCTTTGCATGCCGCCTAAGGGCGAGCGGCTGACGGCGGATTATTCGAAGTTTGGGCTGCGCGGATCGATTGCTACGCAGGAAGCGTGCGATGCGGCGGGTGGCGTGTTTCATCCGGTGATCTTTGGATGGATGGTGCATGTGTATCCGTATGAGGATTCGACGGAAAAGATATTCGCGATGCATCACCACGATTAGTTGGGTTGGATTGCTAAGATCAGAACGCACAGCCAGGAATGGCTGTGCCACAAGAGCTGTGCTACAAGGGCTGCGCTACGGGGGCTACTACTGCTCTTTTAGTTTGAGGCGGTGCTTGTTGTCTTCCAGGAAGGCGCGGAGATCGGGGACGGCGTCGAGCAGGCGGGTCCACTGTTCGTAGTAGAGAGTGACTGGAAACCGGCCGAGACCGTAGACGCTGACGCCACCTTTTTCGCCAACGCGAAATTCGAGAGTTCCCTTCTTGCGGCCTTCGGCTTTCTTTTCGAGCTCGGCAATTTTGGCGAGCAATTCTTCTTTCGTCGGTTCGGTCATGATGCCTCCTATCGTGTCTGAGTAACATCTTTCCACACAACCATTGAAGGCGCCAACTCATCAGTTCTAGGACGCCCATAGCTTTCGGACTAGCCGGGCCACGCTGGTAGTTCGATTGCCTCGGTATAGCCCACCCGGTATCATGCTCACTCCACTTTCGGGGGTTCTGTCAATTCCATCATGGCTCGCCTGCTGCAGCGTTTTGCTCTTATCGTAATTTTTGTGATTGGGTTGCTGGGGAGTGCGCTGCCTAGTTCGGCGGCCGCGCCGGCGCCGGAATCCAACGAGATTATTCCGGTGTCGCAGGTGCGGCCGGGAATGCAGGGGTACGCGTACACGATTTTCGAAGGCGATCAGGTGGAGAAGTTCGACCTGGAAGTGATTGGAGTGCTGCCAAATTTTCTTGGGCCGAAGCAGTCAATCATTCTGGTGCAGTTGAAGGGCCCGAAAGTGGAGCACACCGGTGTGGTGGCGGGAATGAGTGGAAGTCCCGTTTACCTGGAGGGAAAGCTGGCCGGGGCGCTGTCGCTGAAGCTGGGAATTTTCACCAAGGAAGCGATTGCCGGAGTGACGCCGATTGAAGATGTGTTGCGGCCGCCGACGCAAGTGGCGGGCTGGCAGCAAGGAGCGCAGCAATTCGCGTTGCCCAGCGATGCGCTGGCGCGGAACACGCTGCCAGGCGGATCGGCGTTGGAGCTCATTGAGACGCCGTTGATATTTTCAGGATTTCAGCCGGGATCGCTGCAGCTCTTTGCGGGGCAATTGCAGAGCTTTGGATTCGTGGCGGCGCAGGGTGGAACGACAGAGGCGAGGCCGGACGATGGGCATCTCGCTGCGGGCGACATGGCGGGCATGGTGCTGGTGCAGGGAGATGCATCGATTAATTCGGCGTGCACGGTGACGGCGGTGCAGGGCGATCGCGTGTTTTTGTGCGGGCATCCGTTTCTGAATTTCGGGGATGTGCAAATACCGATGGCGCGAAGCCGGGTGGTGACAACGTTATCTTCGGCGTTGGCGTCGACGAAGATTGTGAATGTGGGCGGCTCGATTGGAACGATTACCGGCGACCATCTGACGGCGGTGACGGGAAAGCTGGGAGCAGCGCCGGCGATGATTCCGGTAGACCTGGATTTCGTGTCGGATGGCGTCGAGAAGAAATTGCACTTCGAGATTGTGAATCATCCGAAGTTGACGCCGTTGCTGGTGGCGCTGACCACCTTTAATGGCGTGAATCAGAATGCGTTGTATGGAGAAGGCCGGACGCTTCATTTGACGGGCGAAGTGAAGTTGCAGGGACACGTGCCGGTACAAATTGAGAGCACGGTGGCGCCGGGAGATTCGATGGCGCCAGACAGCATGCCGATTGCACTGGCGGTGCAAAGCGCGTTTGGAAGATTGTTCACGAATAATTTCGAGATGCCGAAGGTGGAACAAGTGAGCATGCGGGTGGAGAGCGTGCCGGGGCGACACTCGTTCACGATTGACAGCGCGTGGCTAGAAAAGGGCGAAGCAGCACCGGGTGAGGATGTGAAGGTGCGTGTGTCGCTGCGGCCGTATCGCGGAGCTTCGCGCATTGAAGAAACGACGGTGCATGTGCCGGATCAGATTGTTCGCGGGACGACGTTGCGGGTGCTGGTGTGCGATTCGGAAATGCTGAACCGCTCTTCGCGAGGATTCAATTTTCAAGGCAGTGGGGTTGGGAGCGCGGCGGGTCCGGCGGGCTTGGATCAATTGATCGCGCTGATGAATCGGGAACGTCACAACGATCGACTGTATGTGGGACTGTTCGTGCCCGCACCGACGTTGGTGTGGGACGACAAGGAAATGCCCAACGTGCCGCTCTCGCAAATCAACATGATTGACGGACGGCCAACGCCAGGAAGCGTGCAAGTGCTCCGGGAATCGCTGGCGAGTGAAGCTTCCGTGCCGCTCGGCGGGCCAGTAGCAGGCGTAATTTCGTTGAATCTCCAAATCCGGTGAGCCACTTGATGACGAATGCGAAAAAGAAATTGCAGGTGTGGTTGAACTCGCGGGGTGCGGCACGAAGACTGGTGTCGGCTGGATGCGCGGCGGCGATGGTGCTGGGATGCTGCGTGATCGCTTCGGCAGATCACACGCGGCGGTGGAGACAGTCGACGTACGAAGAGTTCTTGAAGGGCACGGCGAAGGGCGTGGCGGTGCGCAGCGACGGGCATCTGGAGTTGGCACCGAAATTCACGCTGATTTCGGATGCGGACGCTTCGTATTTGTGGGCGCTGCGGACGGATGTGGCCGGAGTGCTGTATGCGGGCGGCGGATCGCCGGCGAAAGTGTTCCGATTCGAAGGCAATGGAAAGCCGAAAGTTGTATTCGATTCGACGGACTTGCTGGCGCAATCGATCGCGTTCGATGCGAAGGGGACGTTGTATGTAGGAACTTCGCCGGACGGAAAGGTGTACAAGGTTTCGGGAAGCGGGGAGAAGAGCGTGTTCTTCGATCCCAAGACGAAATACATCTGGGACCTGGCATTCGCGCCGGACGGCACGCTGTTTGTGGCCACGGGAGACAAGGGGCAAGTTTTCCGCGTGACGCCGGATGGAAAGGGCGAACTGTATTACGCGAGCGACGAAGCACACATCAAGATTCTGGGATTCGACGGTAAGGGAAATTTGCTGGCGGGAACGGAACCGAACGGCCGGGTGTTGCGGATTACAGCGGGCACGGGCGGTAAAAAATCGGCTAACGGTGTGACAACGGATGGATTCGTGTTGTATGAGACGGCGAAACGCGAAGTGACTTCGCTGGCGGTGACCGCGGACGGCACGATTTACGTTGCGGCGATTGGTGAAAAGCCGCGGAGCACTGCACCGGCACCTTCGGCGGTAATCACCACGTCGCAAGGAACGACAACGATCACGAACGCGACGCCAACGCCGATAGGGCAGAGCGGGGCGCCGTTTGTAGCGTTTCCGCAGGCGATTTCGAGCAGTATTTACCGGATCGCGAGCGATGGCGCGCCGGAAGAAATCTGGAGTTCACGCGACGACGTGGTGTATTCGCTGGGACTGAATTCGGACGGACGGTTGTTGGTGGGCACCGGGAATACCGGGTCGCTGCTGGTGATTGATGGGCGCGGCGTGTACGCGCAATTGGCCAAGTCGGGATCGGCGCAGATAACGGGAATTTCGCGGGCGGCGGGTGGAAAAGTTTATCTGTGCACGGCGAATCCGGGGAAGGTGTTCTCGCTTGGACCGGAGTATGAAGAGGAAGGCACTTTCGAATCGCAATCGTTTGACGCGAAGTTGTTTTCACAGTGGGGACGAATGGAATGGTGGGGTCCGCCGGCAACGGTTGAGCCAGGAAAGAGCGGGAAAGAGAGCAAGGAGCCGCGACTGGAGTTTTTTGTGCGCAGCGGGAACACGGAAGATCCGGGAAAAGAATGGTCGCGGTGGTTCGGCCCGTACGCTACAGCGGGTACGCCAGTAGAGGCGCCGGCAGCGCGATTTGTGCAGTGGAAAGCAGTGATCCACGACGGGCGCACGGGCGATGGAATTGACTGGGTGAATGTGGCGTACCAGCCGAAGAACGTGGCTCCGGTGATTGATGGAATTGCGGTGCAGGAGCCGGGTGTGCGCGCGCAGGCGCAACTGGGGATCGCGGGGCAGCCGACAAACGTGGTGCTAAAAATGCCGGCGGGGCCCAATCCGAGCGGCGTGATGATTACCACGACGCAGACGAAATTCGAACAGCCGCCGCAAGGAATGATGCAGAAAGGTTGGCAATCCGTTTTGTGGGCTGCGCATGACGATAACGACGATGAACTGCAGTATGCAGTTTATTTCCGGGGCGAAAATGAGCACGACTGGAAATTGCTGAAGGATAAAGTGGAGCAGAAATTTTATTCCTGGGATACGACCACGATGCCGGATGGCGCGTATTACGTGAAGATTGTGGCGACGGATGCGCCATCGAATCCGCCTGCGTTGGCGCTGAAGACGGAACGCGAGAGTGAGCGGTTTGAAGTGGATAACACGCCACCGGCAATTTCGAAGGTGGAAGCGAACGCGACGGGAATGAATGCGGACCGTTCGCAGGGCGTGTCGTACGATTTTCGTTTTACGGCGACGGATCCGACGAGCAGTATTGAACGGGCGCAATATAGCGTGGATGGCGGGGAGTGGTTGTTATTGGCGCCGGTAAATGGGATCAGCGATAACAAGACGGAGTCGTACGAGTTTACGGTGAAGCATTTGAGCGCCGGGGAGCATACGGTGGCGGTGCGAGCATTCGACCGGTTTGAGAATGTGGGAGCGGGGAAGATGGTGGTGACGGTCAAGTAGTGGTGCTGGGTGGGTGGTTGCGCCGCTGCTGGAAAACAGCTAAGAAGCACGTCGCTCGGGATGACGGTGGTTGCTACTGCGGTGTTGGTTGAGGATTCTTCAACACGAACTGATGACACAGAACTGACAACGCCTCAGAAGAGTCGGCACGGAAATTTTCGCACAAATTTATTGATTGACTTGTCTAGCTCAGTTACTAGCGGAGCTGGTCAGGGCTTGGGGATATTGCCTGGGTTGCGTTGAAGGCTGGAGGGGATGGCTACGTTGGGCCTGACGGAGTCGGGGCGCTGCGCTTTTGGCTTTTCTGGCTCGATGTAGGATTCAATTTCCGCACCATAACCCATACGGCCATCACTGAAAGCATCGGCTTTGGCGTGGACGACGCGTGCGCGGCAATGGGTCTCGCCTGGCTTATCTCCGGTGATTTCTACCGGCATACGAATGGTGGCTTCGATAGGCATGCCCACCTGCAGGGCTGCTGAAGTAACGAAGAAAAAGCCGCCGCGGGAAATATTGGTAGCCTCGGTGAAGTGGTCGGTGCGATCAGCAGCCAAGCCAATGGGGCGAAAACGCAGCGGAACCCGCATACTAAAGCGCTCAAGTTGTCGGCGTTCGGAAGAGGCCATGAATCGCTCCGCTGGCAACGAGGGGGGCTGGCCGACCCACACATCGACAGGTACCGATAGCGTAACAGAGGAGCGGCAGGGGTCAAGGTCTGAAGGTGGGGGGAGCGGCTAAACTTTGGCTCTGGGAGTACCAGTAGGCTAGACTTTCGACATGCTAAGCACAAGCCAGCAGGGCCACGATTCTGAGGTTAACTTGAGCAAAATGAGTGTGGACTGGAAGGTAATTGTGGCAGCCCACGAGCGAATAGCGCCGCGAATCCACCGCACGCCGGTGCTGACCAGCGCGTCGTTGAACGCGATGGCAAGAGCGGAGCTGTACTTCAAGTGCGACAACTTGCAGAAGACGGGATCGTTCAAAATTCGGGGCGCGACCAACGCGATTTTCTCGATGAACGAGGCGGAGGCGGCGCACGGGGTGGTGGCGCCGTCGAGCGGGAACCATGCCGCAGCGGTGGCGTGTGCGGCGGGATGGCGAGGCATACCGGCGTGGATTGTGATGCCGCGCAATGCGCCAGCAGTGAAATGCCGGGCGGTGGAAGCGTACGGCGGGAGGATTACCTTTTGCGAGCCGAAGGTGTCGGCGCGGGCAGAGACTGCGGCACGGGTGCAAGCGGAAACGGGAGCGGCGTTGATCCATCCTTATGACAATGATCGCATAATCGCAGGACAGGCAACCGCCGCGAAAGAGCTGCTGGAAGAGGTGTGCGATTTGGATGCGGTGCTGACGCCAGTGAGCGGTGGCGGATTGCTGAGCGGAACGAGTATCACGGCCAAGACGATGCGTCCGGAGATAAAGGTGTTTGGGTGCGAGCCGGAACGCGCGGACGATGCGTACCGTTCGTTGAGCAGCAATGTGCTACAAACTCTGGAGTCGAGCGACACGATGGCGGACGGGCTGCGCGCTTCCCTTTCTGCGCGGACATTCGCGATTCTGCAGAAAAATGTGGAAGGAATTTTGCTGGTGAGCGAAGAGGAAATCGCGGCCACGATGCACCTGGTTTGGGAGCGGATGAAAATCGTGATTGAGCCGTCGAGCGCGGTGGCGCTGGCTCCGTTGCTGCGGAAAGAAGGCGCGGCGGTGCTGGGATTGGGACAGAGTCGCGGCAATGGAAAGAAGATAAAGATTGGAGTGATTTTTTCCGGCGGGAATGTGGAATTGAAGTAGCCGAGAATTTTTGGCAATCGCGGATGGTGAAATGAACAGTACTGCCGGATGGAGAACGGATTGGCAAAGATTGTAAGCGCTTCGATCAAAGAGAACGCTGGACATCTGCTGTTCGTCGCGGACATGGCGGGAACACTCCTGTTTGGATTGGAAGGGGCACTGGCGGGAATCCGCGGAAATTTGGATTTAATTGGGGTGATGGTGTTGGCGTTTGCCACAGCGCTGGGTGGCGGAATTATTCGCGACTTGTTGATTGGAGATATTCCACCGGCGTCGCTGCGGGACTGGAGATATGCAGCGCTGGCGTTTGGCGGAGGAACGATTGCGTTTTTCCTGTACAACGTGGTGCAAGGCATTCCTGCGAATCTGATGATGGTGCTGGACGCGGCTGGACTGGCGCTGTTTGCGATCGCGGGAACAGAGAAGGCGCTGGAGCACAAGATGAGCGGGTTCATCGCGGTTTTGATGGGAACGATCACCGGAGTTGGCGGAGGAGCGGTGCGCGATGTGTTGCTGGCGCAGGTGCCGCGCGTTTTGCGCGCAGAGGTGTATGCGACAGCAGCGATTGTGGGATCGGTGTGCATGGTGAGTTGCCGGAAGTTGAAGGTATCGCCGACGGTTTCGGCAATTCTAGGTGGAGCGGTGTGCTTCTTGCTGCGCGTGGTTAGCGTGTGGAGACATTGGAACCTGCCGACGGGACTGCCGAGATAAAGCGAAAAATCAGGATTTCGAGAGGGGGGTGTGGAGGCGGGTCGAATCGCCTCCACTGTGCGACGCTTTGGGGTGTGAATTGGTCAGAGTAGTGCTAGCGTTGGCGAAGTTCGTTGGCGGCCGGTTGAGAGGCCGAGGCGAGGGACGACGAAGTTCATCGGAATGCGGCTGAGGGTCGTTGAGGATCGTGGCACGCAAACGTTCGTAGTTCTCACCGTTGGAATTTTGTTTTTCCACATTGTTATTTTTTGGATTTTGATTTTCTGAATTGTCCTTGTGAAGCGCAATGAGGACAAAACCGCAAAACATGCCGATGGCGCCGAACGCGGGAGATAGCGGCAACGGGTTGCGATCTTCGATGGCATCCATGCCCGCGCTATGGTGATCGACGATGAAGGCAATGCCCTGATGGGCCAGCGCCGCGAATCCCGCGATCATCAGAAGAAAGCCGAGCAGCATGCGATTCTTCATAGACACCCCTGAGGCGAGCGAGACGAACGCCCGAGAAAACTCAAACGACTTGGAACTATGTTTCAGGTGCGGCGAGCGACATGCCCAGAATCGCTGAGAAGAAGAGCAGAAGGAACAGGAAGAAGAGAATTCTGGCAAATGCCTGCGACTGCGATTGCGACGCCACTGAATCCGAGAACTGCAACGAAGATTGCGATAAGAAAAAATGCAAGAGCCCCACGCAGCATGGGTAATTCCCTTTCTGAATTGCGTACCTGTAAATCGTCGTGCAGGAACCCGTTTGCGAACAATGTGATGAGGGCAAGTAGACTTCCAAAGATGGTCAATGGTTAGAACGAAGAGAGTGACGGCAGGCGCTGCGGCTAATGGCGGCACTCCGCCCGCTTGTTTGCTGCGAGTTACGGATGGCGGGCAGGATTGTTGATTCCAGGATTGGGAGTGCCAAGGGGTTTAGTCGAATGGAAAATGGCCAAACGTAGCGAGGAATGGCAGTCGAAAACTCAGAGTACGGTGTAAAAAAGACGGGAAATCTAAGTGGAACGCTGTAAGCGAGTTGGAGTCGATTTGGTCGCTTAGGAGCGGAACCCACGAGGGATTCATCGCACAAAAAAGAGTGCGATGGCGCAGAAATCCTCTCTTCGCTCGGAATGACGGGGCTAGGTTCGATGAGGTGGCTCGATTGGCGATGAGCCGCCTGAATGGGTTCAGCTGGGGCGGAGGGAATGAGCTCGCTCAGAATGATTGGTGACACTCGGTAGAGTGCCTGGATGAATGAGATCTAAGAAAGGCAAAGTGTCAATAATCTACTGGACGCGTACCGGGAATTGTAAGGGAGGAGAGTGGCGTGTAGAATGTCTGCGGGTGAGTTCCTCCTAATTACTTTCGCATCGAACCCGTACTGAGCAAACCGCATGGGCCCGTCCCGCCCTGGCGAGCGGCAGTGCAGGAAACAGCGGGATCGCAAAAGGTGGGCAGCGTTGTCGCTCCAACGGCTCGGAATTTCTTGTGTACTTCTGTGGGCGTTGTGGCAAGCAGCAGCGGGAGGAACGGCGCTTGCGCAGACCGAAGCACGATTGCATGGACCGATTGCTGACACGCAGATCGTGCGC
>JBAVNY010000632.1:0-13515 GCA_049691535.1 Candidatus Acidiferrum sp. | reverse complement strand
GAGCACAGCTTTAAGCTCACGCAGCTTCACAAGATTTTCGAAATGTATCCGACCGCAGCTGCCGCGGCCGAGAATCTGCCTCCGTCTGAACCGCACGGCGCGAAAAATCACTAAACTCCAAGTAGTTTGTTTCACCGGATCAGTTTTAATGAGCGCGCGGGAGAAATTCCGCCGGGAGCGGATTCGATGCACTTTCTTCTTGCCAGTAGATGGTGACAATCCACCAGCGCTTGCCATCGAAAAACAATTGGAAGCTGTTGATGCCTCGCGCAAATGGCGTAGCATCCTTCGCATCATGCCGTGATTCGTAGGTACTGAATGCTTGCAGTATGTTTCCCCATTTGTCGGTGTGCCGCGCAACTTCCCGCTCAAAAAAGCCGCTTTTGTCGAAGTACGGAGTTGCGCGCTGGATGTAGTCGTCCACCGTGAAAGACGTCTCCTTCATAGCGCCGTCTTTGTCAGGACCAGTGTGGATTAGCCGCGCGCCGGAATAAAAAAGCGAGCGCATGCGATCCCAATCGCGTTTTTGCCCAGCCGGGCCAGAAATGACGGAGTAAACTCCGGCAAGGATTGCATCCGGCGAAGCGACATCCGCTGGATTGGCGGCAGATGCGGCAGCATTGCCGGATTGAAGCGGCGTTTTTGGCTGTTCTTGCGCCAAACTCGAGCTTGCGGCAACCGCTAGCGACATTCCCATCAGAACAACTCGTACCAATTGCGACATTAGAAGGTCCTCCTAGATCCGTTCGGTACTCGTTTAGGTTAGACGTGCGCCCTCTCGAACAGGCGCAACCCTATCTTCTTTGCTACCTCGCGTCCAGCGCACCCAGCGAATTCATTCCCATGAGCCCTGAAACCAGCGCGACAACTTTGGGCATTTGTCCATTCCTGGCGCCAGATTCCTAGCCCGTGCCCGCCGCGAAATTCATTGCGAACCGTGCTTTCCTTTGTTACGCTCCCCGGCGAATGATCCTCGGAGGTTCCTCATGGCATTCTGCAAAGCGTGTGGTCAGGAAATTGGTGCGGCTACTTTCTGTCCCAAATGTGGTGCCAGTCAAACCGGTGGTGTGGTAGCACCTGCTGCCGTGCCTGTTGCCTCTCCCACTGAAGGGCTTCAGGAAAACGTCGCAGGCCTTTTGTGCTACGCACTGGGCTGGCTTACCGGAATCATCTTTCTACTAATCGACAAACGGCCCTGGGTAAAATTTCACGCCGCGCAATCCATCGTGGTCTTTGGCGGCCTGATGATCATCCGCATTGCGCTGGCGTTTATGAGCACCATGATCGGCGGTGTTATCGGGTACGGCTTTGCCGGCCTGATTTTGATGGCTGTCGGACTACTTACTTTTGTTCTTTGGATTCTGCTGATGGTGAAGGCTTACCAACATCAGACCTTTAAAGTGCCCATCGCCGCAGGCATCGCGGAAGGCATCGCTGGCAAGTAAGTTCGCTCCCACGTTCAGGCGTGCACGTAAAAGTAGCCGTCATCCCGGAACAGCCGCACCGGCACTCCGAATAATGAGGAAAGCTGCTCGCTGGTGAGCACTTCCTCTCTTGGCCCGTCGGCTGCCACGTGACCACGCTGCAGCAGCACCACTCGCTCCATCTCCGGAATGATCTCCGACACGTGGTGCGTCACCAGCACGATGCCTAACCCGGCTCGCGCCAGTTCCTGCATCTCGCTTCGCAGTTCCACTTGTCCCGCCAGATCCAGCGCGTTGCCTGGCTCATCAAACAACAGTGTCTGTGGTTCATGCACCAGCGCACGAGCTATCAGCGTGCGCTTCGCTTCGCCCGACGACATTTCCGCCACCGGGCGGTTCGCCAAATGCGCGACGCCCAACCGGTCTAATTCCTCCATCGCGCGCAGACGGTGCTCCTGGTCCGGCTGGTGATTGGGAAAGATGCGTGTGCTGCTGAAAAATCCAGATAGAACCACGTCCAGCCCCGTCGCGTCGGTGGTGCACGCCGCCAGCAAATCGGGCGACACAATTCCCAGCAGCGAACGCAATTCGAACACATTCCACAAGTCCCGGCCCAGGATCCGTATCGAGCTGCCTTCCGCCAGCACAGGGTAACACTCGCGAGTTATGGTCTTGATCAGCGTCGATTTCCCCGACCCGTTCGGCCCTAGGATGCAGACGTGCTCCCCTCGCTCGATCCGCAGCGACAAGCGGTCGAGCGCCACGGAATTCCCACGGATTACGCTGACGTTCTGCAATTCCAGCAAGGGCGAAGAAGCTTGAGTCATAAAGGCTTGTGGCGGTTCGCTACCGATCCAATCTGCGACTCCCCGACGGCCTCTTTGTGAAGCATTGTCGCAGCGCCAACAGGATATAAGCAGGCAGGCTAAAACAAAAATAGGAGGCGAAAACCGAAGTCTCCGCCTCCCGGGGTGGGGTGGGTGTTGCAACAAACCTATGCGGTGCAGCAGCACCTGCCCTGCCAGGCAGGCCTGCGCCTCACTCGCGGATCGCGGTAGCTCTCACGAAAGGAGACTCACCACCAAGGGCTTGTCTTTGAAGTTTTTCTAGCACCGCACGCTACGCGTGTCAACGTAAAAAAGCCGATACGATCATGCGGGGGAATTATGCCTTAACTGGCTGTAGTAGAAGTCGGCGCCTCGCCTAGTATCTGGCGGATGGCGCGTCCAACGCGGTAGGGCGGTAGGGCTTTTGTAGATAGTGCGAAGAGGGAAGTTCGGATTCTAAGGAAGTCGATCGCTCCGTGTACCCGCTGGTGAAAAGGTAGGCAGCTTCGGAAAGCGCATTAGCAGCTCAGCGGCCGTCGCTGGACCGCCCAACCGCGGCATTACGATGTCCAGTACTGCCAGCACAGGTGTATCCGTTTCGCACAAACTCAAGGCTTGGCGACCGTCAGTCGCCGCCAGCACCCTGTAACCGAAACTGATGAGTACCTGCCGTACCATCTCTCGAATCGAGTCGTGATCCTCGGCGAACAGAATAATCTCCGTGCCCCGCAGTTCCACCGGACTGACACTCAGGTTCGAATCATGTCCTTTTTCCGCCACATCGCTGCTCAAGGAGGGGAAGTACACGCGGAACAAGCTGCCTTGGCCTGGCTCGCTGTACACCTGAATAAACCCGTTGTGCTGCTTCACAATCCCGTACCCGGTAGCAAGCCCCTTGCCCGTGCCTTTGCCACGCTCTTTGGTCGTAAAGAAGGGCTCAAACACCCTCTCACGCGTCTCCGCATTCATGCCCATACCCGTGTCAGAGACAGACAGGACAACGTATTGTCCAGGCTCGACCCCGGCCGGTGAGAAGCGCCCTGCAGCCATGCGCAGGGATTGCCTGCCTATTTATTATTTATACATTATATAACTGTGTCAAAAGTATTTGGGTACTCTAGAGCGGCTTTTCCGAGATAGGCTCAACTTTTCGTCTGCTCAAAACTAAGGAGGCCAGGCCGGCTATCAATCCGCCCACAATGACCACGCCCTCCCAAACAATTCCCGAAGCGAGAACGAGATGCGGAGCAGCACCAAAAGGGGAAAGAAGCGCCACCAATGCCGCTTCCCGCACTCCAATCCCGCCCTGGGTCAGCGGCAAGACGGCCGCCAATTTTGCCAGTGGCCAGCCGAAGAACCACACGCGCAATGGCAGGAACAATCCGCAAGATATCGCCAGCAACGCCGTTAAAAACAAAAACATAAACTGCATGCCGGTTCCAAGGCCCCACCCAAGCAGTAGGATATAAGGTCGCCGCGAAACACTGCGCAGAGAACGCCGCAATCGTGCTAGCCGCCGCCGAAATCGAATCGACCGCCCGGCTAACACTGGCCGGTGCAGAAGCACACCCGCTACGGCAAGCAGCAACACCACCACTCCTAGAAATAACAAACCTTTGCGCGCTCGTGTCCCCAGGTCCGCTGGCAACGATCCCGGCAAAAGCAACAGTCCCAACACGACTAACACCGCTTGTGCCGCTACGTCCAAAAAGCGGTCTGCCACATTCCCAGCCAAAATCGCCGACGGATTCAGACTGCGCCGCAACCCTACCGCTAACCGCACGATGTCTCCACCAATAATCGACGGGAGAAACAGCGTTGCGAACAGTCCTCCCGTATAACATTGCGCGCACGTCGCAAAATCCAGTTTCGCGCCCGCGGCGTTCACCACCATTCGCCATTTCACAATTCCTATGACATGCACCAGCAGGTAGCCCAACAAAATCGCGATGAATCGAGTCGCACGCACGCGTTGCAACGATTCCACAAGCTGGCTCATCGGCAGAAAATGAAACAGCACCGCCAGGATGAATAGCCCCGCCAGCCAACGCAACGCAATGAACAGCCAGCCTCGAACTTGGGTTTGTGTTGGGTGAGCGCCAATCATGGGCGCGAGACAAAAACTTTAATTTCCAAAGATCTCATTGATCTTCGCCGCTAACTGAAAATCCAGGGAACTGATGCCGTGCGCGCTGTGCGTATTCAAATCAATCACCACCTTGTTCCACACGTTGGACCACTCCGGATGGTGATTCATCGATTCGGCCACCAGCGCTACCTGCGTCATTTTCCCAAATGCCGACACGAAGTCCTTGCACTCGAATGCCCTGTGTAACTTTCCATTTTCCAGGTTCCAGCCTTTTGCGAGCTGTAGCTGCTGATGAATCTCGTTGTCCGTCAATTTTTGAGGACGCATCATTCCCTCCATCCATTCCTTGTATCCGCACCATTATGCGTTGCCCATGTGTCACCGGCAACAAATGCCCGCGCGATTGCCCGTGGTGCAAAATTCCAGTACGCTAAGGGGTTCGCTGCCAGCGAAAATCTGCGCTGTGCGCTCCAGCGACCTGGAGTGGAGACCATCGTGAAGAAGAAAATTCGTGCGATTCAGTACGGAATTGGCCCCATTGGCGCATCGATCCTGCAACTCTTGCGCGAAAAACAGGCGGTCGAAATTGTGGGCGCGATCGACAATGATCCCGCCAAGATTGGCAAAGATGTTGGCGAAATCATTGGCGCGCCCGATGCTCCTTGGGGCGTCAAAGTCTCCGGCGATGCACGCGGAATCCTGGAGCAGTCCGCCGACGTAGTCATGCATACCACTTCCTCTTCCCTACCCAAGGTGATGGAACAATTGTTGGCCTGCCTGGACGTTGGCTCCTGCGTAGTGTCTACCTGTGAAGAGCTGTCCTATCCGTTTCGCACTTATCCGGAACTCGCGGCGCGGCTGGACAGTGCTGCAAAAGAATCAGGAGTGGCGTTAGTTGGTACCGGTATCAATCCTGGCTTCGTGATGGACAAGCTGGTCATTACTCTCGCAGGCGTCTCGCAACGCATCGAACACGCTAAAGCGCTGCGCGTCGTGGACGCTTCCAAGCGTCGGCTTCCTTTGCAAAAGAAAATCGGCGCGGGCATGTCCGTAGACGAGTTCCGCGCGAAAGTAAAAGAAGGCGTGATCAAGCACGTTGGCCTGCCGGAGTCGGTAGCTATGGTCGCCGACAGCTTGGGGCTCAGCGTTAATGAAATTACCGAAACAATCGAGCCAAAGGTCGCTGAGGAACGCGTGCAAACCGAATATCTCACCGTCGAAGCGGGACAAGCCGCCGGCGTTCACCAGATCGCGCGTGGCTTGGCCGACGGCAAAGAACTCATCTACATGGAATTGCAAATGTACGTGGGCGCAAAAGATCCGGCGGACACCATTGAACTCACCGGCCATCCCAACATCAGTTTAGTAATTCCCGGCGGCTCGCACGGAGACATTGCGACTGCTTCGGTTGCCGTGAATTCCATACCGGCGATTCTTGAAGCCCCATCCGGCTTGCGCACTTCGCGCGATTTACCTATTGGCTTCTTTTCGCCTAAACCCTGGAAGTAAGTGCCAAGCAGGCTCCTACTTCTTCCAGAATTTCATGACTGCGGAATAATCTAAATCTTCTTTCGCTTCGCCTTTGACGTAGTTGTACACTTCGCGCGCTGCAGCCGTTGCCGGTAGCGCCACTCCCAGTTGATTCGCCAGGTCCAACGCCAGTCCCAAATCTTTGTGCATCAGCCGCAGCGAAAAACTTGGCTTAAATTCCCCTTTAACCATCAAAGGCGCTTTAAGGTCCAACAACCCCGAACGCGCCATACTGGACTGCATCACTTCGATGAGCTGTTCGCCCTTCAATCCCGCCTTCGTCACCAGCGCCAGCGCTTCGGCCATCGCTCCAACCTGTAGCGCCAGCAGCGCATTCATGGCCACTTTCACGGTTTGGCCCG
This sequence comes from Candidatus Acidiferrum sp., assembly GCA_049691535.1. GTDB lineage: Bacteria > Acidobacteriota > Terriglobia > Acidiferrales > UBA7541 > Acidiferrum. The sequence continues at coordinate 7,283 of JBAVNY010000632.1, read as the reverse complement.
CGCCATTCGGCCCCAAATGGAACCATTTCTTGCCCATCACTCCAATAATCGGCTCCGCTTCCTTTACAGTTTCCGCATCACCACCCACCATGAACACCAGATTGCCTTCGCGGGCGCCCCAATCGCCGCCAGTCACCGGCGCGTCTAGGAATTTCACGCCGCGCTCGCTGCAAGCAGCAGCGATTTTGCGCGCCAGCGTCGCCGACACCGTGCTGCAATCCATGTAAATCGAGCCACTGCGCAACCCTTCAAGCGCACCATCGTTCTTGCCTTCGTGCCCCCATAACACTTCCTCCAGAGCCGGAGGATCGCTGACCATGGTGATCAGAAAGTCTGACGCTGCCGCCACTTCACGTGGATTTTTGGCAAGTGTCGCTCCGGCGCTAATCAGTTCTTGGGCGCGTTCAGCGGTGCGATTCCACACCGTCACCTTGTTTCCAGCTTTCAACAGATTCAACGCCATCGGCTTGCCCATCAAGCCGAGTCCAATAAATCCAATCTTGCGGGGAGTAGTGGAAGGGCTCACGAGAATTCTCCTGTACGGTGGGTTAGCTCAGCCGGCGGGCATCTGAACGCTAAAATTGTAGCGTATTCGCTGGGGCGCGTCGCTCAGCCAGAAAAGTGACGATCGTTGAACGGGACGCCGTTTACATCAAGCCGCTTTGTCGCGCCAGATTCAACGCTTCGATAGCGGCGCCCCGGGCACCCGCGGTATCTCCGTTTGGCATCACGTAAATCGGGATAGTCGCCTGCTCTTCCCGCTGGTCCGGCATCCCTACGCGGATTTCGTTCAAAAACCACTTCTGAAATTCTTCGCTGGTCTCTAGCGCCCCGCCGCCCACAATCAGCGCGTCCGGATCGAAGGTATTCACCATCTCATCGAAGAACAATCCCAGGGCATGGGCCTGCACGCGAAATACTTCCTTACACAGTGCATCGCCTTTGTCCGCAAGCCCTCGTACCAGCTTTGCGGCTTGGTGTTTGTCCACCCGGCTAAGCTCGTGCCCGGGATAGCGCGGCAGAAAATACGGCAAAATGTTTTGCTCGATTCCCGTCAAAGAGCAGAGCGACTCCAAATCCCCAATGCGTCCGCAATTGCAAATCGGCTTCATTCCCTGCGTATCGGCAATACTCTGGTAGGGCAACAGCACGTGGCCCAACTCCCCGCCAAATCCATTCTTGCCCTTCACCACACGTCCATCGAGAATAATTCCGCCGCCATTGCCAGTTCCAATGATCGTCGACACCGACGTTTCCTTGCTGTTTGCTCCGAAGATCGAATAGTGCCCCCAGAGCGCCGCCGCATTTCCATCGTTCAAATAGCACACCGGCTTGCCCAGCGTGTGTGCCAGCCCTTCGCGAATATCAAATCCCGCCCAGTTCGCGTGCACGAAATTCGTTGAGCCTCGCGCGCTCAGCAATCCCGCCGCGCTGGCCGGGCCCGGCGTGTCCAATCCTACCGTCACAATGTCGACGAGCTGCGCACCCGCCTGTTTCGCGGCAATCGCCAGGCCCTCGGCAATCTGCCGCAAGCAGGTCTCCGGCCCCTGTTTCGAAAGCGCCGGATGCTCGCAAAGTCCCTCAATCAAAAACTGTTCTTGCTGGTTGATCAACGTGTAGTTGATCGCGGTTCCACCTAGATCTACTCCGGCTACGACAGGCACGCTGGTTCTCCTTACTCCGGTTTGCTTGGCACAGCGTAGCAGAATCGCGAACCATCGGCTAACGTGGCGGCGCGCAACGGCCGATTAATGGTGTTCGAATCAGAGTCTCGAAGGGGGAGAAGCGCTTACACAGCCTTTGGACGCTGTGGCAGCGAAAATATCGAAGCGGGGTTAGACGTCCCCTGGCTTGCGGCAGCCGCGGCAGAACGCGCCTGAGGCAGGTCGCTCGCACTACTCATTTCCGTTTGCGGCGACTTCTCGACGTTTGGTTCCGGCGCTTCTTCCAGGCGGTTGATGCACTGGTAGGGAATTTCCCAGCGAAAATAATTTCGCTTGCCGCGTTGTTCCAGATGTTGTTCGAGGAAGATCGAGCGCCCAGAATCGCCCACAAACGTACCCGAAGCAGGGAGCAGAATATCGCCAGCGCGATACTGCACGTTCACGTTGCGGCCTAAAAACTTAGTGTAAGACGCCATTCATTGTCAGTGTCGGGGCGCACCGAATCATGGTCAATAGTACCGACGGGCTGTTACGCATGTGCATGTGGAAAACTGGAAGCACTGTGGCTCGCAGACAGGTCCGGTTTCGGACGCACCACCAAATCCGCTGAGAAAAACAACCACGCCGCCGTACCCACACCAAACGCGACGCAACCCGCCACAACCTGAAAACTCCATTCGGCTGTTTCACTTATCCGATCGGCGAAGCTCACCACGATAAACGAAACAACGAGCCCAGCAAGCGCTGCAATAACTCGGCTACCTCGCGAAACTTCCAGCGCCGCGTGACAGGCCGGACACTCCATATCGTACGTATGCAGGAGTACTAAGGTGCGCGGCACTCGTGTGAAACACAGCGGGCAAGTTCGATTTCCCATCAATTCACCGCCCTCCGCCTAACGCGCAAAGTCCGACAGTACCGCTTCGGCCGCCCGGCGTCCGCTCACCATTGCGCCTTGAATGGACGCATTGTCTCGATGATCTCCGCAGACATACACGCCTGGCCGAATCCTTACTGGCCGCTCGGCAGGCTCCAGCGCCCCGGGAAATTGCTGTGGCTGCGCATGCGCGATGCGATAGCTGCGCAGAAATCGCCACGAACTTGCCACCTTGCCGAACCAATTTTTCATCTGCGCAATGATAAAGCCACTGAGTTGCACTTCGGTCAGCTTCTGCGTGCCTAAAACTGTTGCCGAGATGAGATGCTTTCCCGCCGGCGCGTAAGAAGGTGCCACTTGAGAGATCACCGCAAAATTGTTGACCGGCCCCGCGCCATCACCATTCAGGACCAACATTGGCTCTGTAACCGGAGGCTCATCCGCATCGTAATAAAAACAGGTGACGCTGCGCGATGCGGGTTCGACTTCGCCCACCAGGTGCGCCGCCGCCGGACCTTCAGCAGCAATCACGATCGCGCGCGCCTGCATTTTGTCTCTGCCGTGTAGCGTGATTTCGTTTTCGTGCAGAGCTTCTATTTGCGTGTTTAGTCTTATCGCTTCACTCGGAATTGTTTGCGCCAGTTGCTCCGCGATGGATCCCATGCCGCGCCCCGGCACCGCCGTATTCCCTTCAGACAACATCTTGAAGACAAATTCGAACATGCGGCTGGACGATTTTAATTCGCCATCGAGCAGAATTCCGCCTAGAAATGGCCGGAAGAAGTGGTGAATCATTTCCTTCGAGAAACCTTCGGATTGCAGCGCATCTTTCGCCGCACGATCCGGCCTTTGGAAAATTTCCGCAATGGAGGTATTTGTCAGGCGCCGGCGTAGGCGGGCAACACGCAGCTTGTCCCCAAAGGTGCCAAAATCCGATTGCACCGCTTCCCACCAAAGTCCCGGCATACGCCACGGATCGATGATTTTGTTCATGCGCCCGGCATACCAGGAAAGCGCGCCCGGCGAAAAACATTTCAGATCGAGTTTGCCATAATCCAACCAACGCTTCGCTTCAGGATAGGCAGTGAGCAGCACCTGAAATCCGCGATCAAGAAGGAACCCGTCCACCACATCGGTACGGACGCGCCCGCCAATTCCATCCGAAGCTTCCAGAATTTGAAAATTGACGCCTTTTGCTTGTAGTTGCTTCGCGCAACATAGTCCTGCGAGGCCAGCACCTACGATCACCACGTCCGGGCTAGTAGCCATTCCCCAGTTTTCCTCGAAAAAGTAGCAACCATCACTGCTCCCGAAAGGCTCGGGCCAAGCCAACATCCTGCGGCAACCAACAGATTTTGTGCAAGTCCACAGCCCGTCACCAGGAACCAACTTCAAGCGAAAGATGCGTCGTGTACGGTTGCGAATGCCAGGTAGTCGGGCCGATCAGAAACCAATCTATGCCGGTACGCTTTGAGAATTTCTCCCCGGAATATCAGAAACAACCCTGGCATGCGCTCCACATCACCTGCCGGCAACCCGATCCAATGCCCCTGCAGCCACGCAATCAACATGCGCAGGATGCTTTCGCGATTGATGTACTGCCGCCAATTGGCGCGCGTTAAACCAAACGCATCGTAAAGCTTGCCTTCCGGATCGGCAATGCGCGGCAAATCGTCCAGTCCATGTGCCGCAAAGAATTTCTTCGCCTTTGCTTCATCCCCCAGATGTACAAAGCCGATCTGCGTCCCCTGCGCTTCAATCGCTTGGCGAAGTTCACTGAGCTCGGCGACCGCCTCGCGACAAAAGGTTCAGCCAAAATGCCTCAAGAACACCAGCAACAGCGGGCGCTCCGCCGACAAGCTCAGTAAATCCTGGCCGGTTTGCGTTGCGTACGATCCGGCTAAAGCCTGATCAATTTTTGTGGCCGCCATCAAAACTTTTCTTGCTCCCTACCCCCTGCCAGCGTCTCGGAAGTCACTTTGTGTCGCCACGCAAACATACGCTGCAATCGGCTCCGCGTATAGGCTCCGCCAAAAAATGTACCAAGCCATCCAAGCGGCAGTTCGTACTCGACTTGATCCTCAAGCCAGCTCGATGCCACTGTCTCCGGTATGAAACGATGCGTGTGCTTCCATTTGTGAAATGGCCCCGACACCATCTCGTCGCGGAACATTTTTCCCGGCTCGCACACTGTGTGTTCCGCCACCCAATCTTTCGAAAAAGGTCCCAACGAGAGCCGCAATGTCACCCGCGATCCCACCTGCTCGATCCCACCCGTCCGTGAAACGACGCGCGCCTTCTCCCACGGTGGCGTCAATCGCTCCAACGCATCCGGTTCTGCATGGAATCGATACACTGCCTCCGCGGAAGCCGGCATCTTGCTTCGATAAATAAAGGTTTGCGCCATAAAAGCTTAAGAATTCAAAAGCATCTGCAAGAATCAATTAACCACACACCATGCAATCTGCGGTGTTGCGACTAGAGACTAAGCTGCCGCTGCTCCACCTGCGCCTCTATCGGCGCGTACTTCTTAATATAGTTTTTTACCGACACCTTGCGCGCCGTATTCTCGGAGCTCATGTACCGAATCGTCCCGAAAATCGGCCGGATCGGTCCCCATGGCCGATCATACCGCCCCAACACCCAGAAAATGCCGCTGTACGAATTAGGATTCCGCCCATCCAATCCATACTTATTATTAAGATGAATCATGATCTCGGCCGCCTGTTGAGGAGTACGCGACCATTCCAATATTTTCTTCCCCCATAGCATCCGCAGGTAATTGTGAATGCGACCTTCTCGTACCAACTGCATTTGTGCCGCGTTCCACAATGCGTCGTGCGTGCGTCCCGCCTCGAATTCTTCCGACGCGTATATGTGTTCCCGCTCGTCCTTGGCGTGTTCCTGCAGCGTTTTCTTGGCCCAATCCGGCAGCGATTCGTACCCCGCGTAATCCTGGCGGTGCGACGCAAAGTTGTACCCCACCTCGCGCCATGTAATCAGTTCGTCCAGAAACCCTTCGGCTGCCGGACTCATGTTCCACCAGCCCTCGCGCGCACCATTCACTCGCAGCGCCAACTTCTCCGGCTTCCACTTTTCGCGCCGGGCCAGTTCCACCAATACTTCATGCACTGACAGAAACCCAAAATGCAGATAGGGAGACAAGCCACTGCCCATGTCCAGTTCCGGTTCGTTCCGCTGTTCGGCGTAATGCGGCAGCTTTTTGCCCAGAAAATCCAGCATGTGCTTGCGCGCTTCGCCGTGACCGCCCTTCAAACAGGCTTGTCCCACAGAGTGATCGATGGGCAGCGAACGCAACGCACCTGAATCGGCAGCAAGAAGTTCTGGCGACGCGGCAGGCCATTTCTTAGCGATTGTCTTGGGAATTTCCGCCGCAGATCCTAGCTTCGCCTTTGCCAAAGCATCGGCTTGCGGCACTTCGCGAATGTGCTTCGGCAGTTCTTTCTGCAAATATCTACGAAAATCAAAGGCCCGCTGCGCCACCTGTTGCGTCGCATACATCGGCAGCAATCCGTTCGAATCCACCGCCTCCAGCAACACCGGCAATTTCGTCGCGGCACTAGCAATCATGCGGGGCAGAAAGAAACAGGGGAAATCGTCGGTAACAACAACACACGCCTTCTCCGCCAACGCCGCAAGTAATCCCTTATCTGCATCGGGCGCGGTCTCGACATGAGGAAAATAGCGAACCCCATGCTTCTCGCAGGTCCGCACATTGTCTGCCATTCCCTGCAGCACCAAGGCGTGCATCCGATCGCTGGCCCACTGATAATCAACGCGCAGCGCCTCGAAAATCAGCAGCGGCTTTTTCAGTGCCGCACAATGTTCCAAAGCGCGATCCAGAGAGAAGTTGTACTGCAATCGCCGATTGGCAATCATCCAATACAAAACGTACTCGCCATCTCCGCGAATCGCGCGTCCGTTACACTTCCGAATCCGAATCTCCGGCACCGCTCTCAAACCCATCCTCCCCACTCATTCACCAGTCCGCTACACACCGGCCGATTTCTTCCTCAAATCTCAGTGAACTGCTTGAACTTTATTTGGCAGCACGATAAAGTCTGCCTTCCATCTTATATCCCACAAAATGTAGGGAGAAACATGCGAAGCCGGATCGCACTAATCACTCTGTGTAGCTTGTTACTGGGGGCGCGGGAATTCAGTCAATCTCAAAAGCCAGCCGGCAAAACCTACGTCTTGAAAGCCGCTCGCCTGTTTGATGGAAAGAGCGATGCCTTGGTTACCCCCGGCCTGGTTGTCGTCAGCGGCGGCAAAATCACCGGTGTAGGCAGCTCCGCAGTGCTGCCCGCGGACGCGGAAATCATCAATCTCGGTAACGCCACCCTGCTACCCGGCTTCATCGACGCCCACACCCACTTGACCATGCCCTATTCCGAAGATTATAGACAGGCGCGTCTCGACACTCTGCAAAAAACCATCGCCGAGCGCGCTCTGGACGCCAGCGTGAATGCCCGCGTCACCCTTATGGCTGGCATCACCACCGTGCGCGACGTTGGCTCAACCGATTTCCTTGATGTCGGCCTCCGCAATGGCATCAACAATGGCGATGTTCCCGGCCCGCGCATGCTGGTCACCGTTCACGCCCTCGGCTCTACCGGTGGACATTGCGATTATCAAGGCGGCTATCGCGAAGGCCTGTTCGGCCACGAAGCCGACCCACTCGATGGCGTAATCAACGGCCCAGATCAAGCTCGATACGC
>JBAVNY010000631.1:0-4139 GCA_049691535.1 Candidatus Acidiferrum sp. | reverse complement strand
GGGCATCGATCCGCGAAATCATTCAGCCTGCGACGTGAGAAAAAGAAGCCAAATTCACGTTGGCGCCGCAGGTTCCTGAATGCACGGCAGTTCGTTCAAATTCACTTATTGGAATTTTGGTTTCGGCGCCTTGGGCGGATGTTCTGCGCGTTCTTTGCGCTTTTCTTGTTTTTCTTTTTCGGTTGGCGGGAAGCTTTCGAAGCCCTTAACGATTTCCTGATCGACTTTTTGCCAGACTTTGTCTACGTTGGTGATTTTCTGCGCCAGGAAGAGGCGCCAGGCGAGGTCTTTTCGCTTCACGTCGATCAGATCGATCATGAGTGAGCCTTCGCGTGAAGTGGTGGCGCTATAGAGATCATAGTTGTAGGCCCAGTCGTCCCCGAAGTAGGAAGCGAATCCTCCCCAGCCAGCGTCTCCCGTAGCGGCGAGATTGACGTCGGTCTGGCTGTTGGCGAAATAACGGACCACCAAATCCGGATTGTTGTCGCGAGTCACTTCCTTCAGGCCGCGCTTGACGAGTTCGCGAGCTACCGCGTCGTGAACGTTGTTGCGGATCTCGGCTGGGTTCAACTGCATCATGGCCAAGTGTTCCACTCCACCGATGTAGGCAAAGGTCTTGTACTTGGAGAAATCGAGATCGGGATTGAAGTCGACGTTCATCTTGGCGCGGGCTTGCGGCGCGAGCACTGCGACGATCAGAAAGAGAAGGGTCGCTGCTGTGCCTGCGGCACCGGATCTTTTGTGTTGCTGCAAGTCTTGCGCTCGGCTGGTCATGTGGTCCTCCGGGGTGGCATCATCTTAGTCCAATTCGGGCGCGAGAGGTGGTAATCCGCGGGAATACTGAGGCCGACTTATGTGCTCGGAGCAAAACCTGAATGTGGCTTCGAGAATGGCGGCCCGAACAGGCTTGAACTGGCGATTTACGCGGCTCTAAGAAGATTTGAGAGTTGCGGCAAATGCGAAACTCAACTGAAGCTTTCTTCATCAAAGCACAGATAGCAGAATTACTGCAAACGTTGAGTAAGGCAGAGGAGAAACGAATGACGAAACAGATGGAATTGGGCGGGAGTTATACACTGCTGGGCACCTTGATGACTTTGAATCGGATGGGATACGGGGCGATGCAGCTTGCTGGCCCGCAGGTGTGGGGACCGCCGCGTGATGTAGATGAGGCGATTGCGGTGTTGCGCGAGGCGGTCGCTTCGGGAGTGAACCACATCGATACCAGTGATTATTATGGTCCGCATATAACCAATCAGATCATTAAACGCGCGCTCCATCCGTATCCGGAGGGGCAGGTGATTGTGACGAAGCTAGGGGCGCGGCGAAAAGAAGACAAATCATGGGTGCATGCGCGTTCGCGGCAAGAACTGATCGATGGTGTGCATGACAATTTGCGCAATCTGGGACTCGACCTCCTGGACGTGGTCAACCTGCGGGTTGGAGCCGTGATGGGGCCAGAGGAAGGATCGATAGAAGAACCGCTGACGGTGCTGGTGGAGCTCAAGCGTCAGGGATTGATTCGTCATATCGGGCTGAGCAATGTCAGCCGCACGCAGGTGGCCGAGGCGCAGAAAATTACCGAGATCGTCTGCGTGCAGAACTTTTACAACGTAGCGCAGCGCAATGATGAAGGCTTAATCGATGAGCTGACAAAGCAAGGGATCGCGTATGTGCCGTTCTTCCCACTGGGAGGATTCACCCCGTTGCAGTCGTCGGTGCTCGACGAGGCGGCGGCGTCCGTGAAAGCTACGCCGATGCAAGTTGCGCTGGCATGGCTGCTGCAGCGCTCGCCGAACATCCTGCTTATTCCTGGGACGTCGTCCCGCGGCCATCTTCGGGAGAATCTAAAGGCGGCCGAGCTGCAACTTCCTCCCGAGGTAATAGCCAAGCTTGATTCGATTGGAGCCAGAGCTGCTGCGAAGGGATAACGGACAAGATCACCGGTGGTTACAAAGGCGCTCACCGGACGCTTGTTCGGTGAGCGCACTCATTTGGATATAGTGCGCCCGCCTATGGAACAGGCTCATCTAAGGCAATGCGGGCTCCAAATAGGGGTGCGTTCTGCACAGGATTTCGACAAGGAAATAATTGACATTGCAGGACTTAAGCATGTAGCGTAGAAGGGTTACGCGGATAACGGATTCGCTCGTTTCGGCATCTATATTTAAGTAGAAGGATGCAGAAACCCGTTATGCCGAGGGCGGCAGGCAGGCGGGTAACACGTGGGGCAGCGGAAGCGAACGGCGCGGCGCGCAGGGCATCATAGAAAAATTTGAGAATACAGACGAGGGTGTGGAATCCTCTCGATGTGGTTGAGGGCTGGCAAGATGTTGTGGCGCTGTGGTAAAAAGCGAGCACTGTGTAGCGAAGACCGGCCGAGGTTAGATTCCCGGCTGCGCCCCAGGATGACATGACCGCCGGGCATTGAACGTGCAGGCGACGAGAACTGAGATTAGGCTGACGGAATTGGAGGAGTGTTGTGGCAGCTGTGGGTCTAGAAGAAAAATATGATGCAGTACGCCAACTCATTGCCGTAGGCAAAGAGCGGGGCTACCTGCTGTACGACGAAGTGAACGACTCGCTTCCTGCCGAAGTGCATTCCTCGGAAGAGATCGACGACCTTCTGACTACATTTGAGCGGAACGGCATTGAGATTTACGAGGACGCGGCTTCGGCGAAAGCGGCGCGCGCGGTGGAAGTGTCTGTCGGCGATGGCGATCGCGATGCGGTGGTCAAAGATGACGGACATGCGGAAGAGGCTGGCGGAGGCGGAAGTGACCTGGATCTGACGCCGGGTTCGTTGGAGAAGACCAACGATCCGGTAAGGATGTACCTGCGGGAAATGGGTACGGTGCCGTTGCTGACTCGCGAAGGCGAAGTAACGATTGCCAAGCGGATTGAGCGCGGGCAACTGGTGGTGATGAAGGCGATCACGCGTTCGCCGATCGTGATTAAGGAATTGATCGCGGTTGGAGATGATCTGCGCAAGGGCGCGCGGTCGATCAAGGAAATTGTCCAGTTTGACGATGAAGAGCTGACTGAAGAGAAGATCGCGAACAAGACCAAGCAGACGCTGAAGTACATCGAGAAGATTGCGAAGCTGTACGATCTGGCGTTGAAGCAGGCCGTGAAGCTAGACAAGTCGCCGAAGGCCAAGAAGAAGCCGTACATCCATGCCAAGTGGGCGGTGGCGCGGACACGTATCGAGATTTCGCTGGAAATTCGCGGAATCGATTTCAACCCATTTGAGAAGAAGCGGCTGATCGACAAGATGCGCGGCACCGTGGAGCGCTTGCAGTCGTTGGAACGCGAAGCGGGGCGGCTAGAGCGCCGCGCGGATGTTTCGAAGGGCGAAAACCAGGCGGAAGCGAAGCGGGAGCTGCGCACGCGGCGTTCGGAACTGAAGGACATCGAAGAAGCCAGCGAAGTTGGGCTGATGGAGCTGAAGCGGACGCTGACGATTATTCATCGCGGCGAAGCGGAAGCGGAGCAGGCCAAGAAGGAACTGATCGAGGCCAACTTGCGCTTGGTGGTTTCGATTGCCAAGAAATATACCAACCGCGGATTGCAGTTTCTGGATTTGATTCAGGAAGGCAATATCGGCTTGATGAAGGCTGTCGATAAGTTCGAATGGCGCCGCGGATATAAGTTTTCGACGTATGCCACGTGGTGGATTCGCCAGGCGATCACGCGCGCGATTGCGGATCAGGCACGCACGATTCGTATTCCGGTGCATATGATCGAAACGATCAACAAGCTGGTGCGGACCAGCCGGCAACTGGTGCAGGAGCTGGGGCGCGAGCCGACCAGCGAAGAAATCGCCAAGCGCATGGACATTCCGGTGTCCAAGGTGCGGAAGATTTTGAAGATTGCGCAAGAGCCGATTTCGCTAGAAACACCGATTGGCGAAGAAGAAGATTCGCATCTTGGGGATTTCATCGAAGACAAGGCTGTGGTGTCGCCTTCGGATGCGGTGATCAACCTGAACTTGAAGGAACAGACGTCGTCGGTGCTGAAGACGTTGACGCCGCGCGAAGAAAAAGTAATCAAGATGCGGTTTGGGTTGGATGACGGCAGCGAGCACACGCTGGAAGAAGTGGGTCAGTCGTTCGCGGTAACGCGGGAACGCATCCGGC
>JBAVNY010000630.1:0-2106 GCA_049691535.1 Candidatus Acidiferrum sp. | reverse complement strand
CATCTACTCGATGGATACGGCGTTCACGCGGCAGAACGCCAAAGGTTCCAGCGCAGATGCGCAAGAAGAAATCGGCCCTGGGCAGATTTGCGGCCAGCTGCCCAAATCGTTCGACCCGAGAACCTATCGCACCAAGCCATGGACCATCACCAAGTTCGTTCACGATTTCGAGACCATCGATCTCGGCGACCGCTTCCTGGAAATCATGGCCACGCCCGGCCACACTCCCGACGCCATTTCGCTGATCGATCACGCAAACGGGTTACTGTTCACCGGCGACACCTACTATCCCGCGCCGATCTGGTTGTATCGTCCGGAAACTGATTTTGCCGCTTATGAAAATTCCATCAAGCGGCTGGCCGCGCTGGCGCCGAAGATCAAACTGGTGCTGGGCGCGCACAATATTCCAGTCGCTTCTCCAGCGGTGCTGTCCAAGCTGGTGGCCGCCTTCGTGCAAGTGCGCGCGGGAAATGGTTGGTGCAAGCCGGAGGGCGCTACGCAAAAGTTGTGCGAGGCCTATGGCATTACTTTCCTTCTCTCCACCACCGCTCCAGAGGTACACTGATCAGCACCGCGGACAGCCATGCTTCGTCGCTCTCTCGCCTTCCTGTCACTCGCCCTGCTCTTTGCGCTCCCCGCGAGCCCGCAATTCGGCGCGCCCGCTCCCAAACATTCCGCCACAGATAAAAACGTCTGGAACTATGACGGCGGTCTAGTGATGATGACCGACGGCGCCATTCCGGATGGCCCGTGTTTTCGCCTAACGGGAAAACTGACCGCGCCGAATTTCTTCGACAATCTGAAACGCATCGACACAAAAACCGGACCGGTGATTCATCGCGGCAATGATCTGGTCACCGAATTTCCAGAACACATGCAACTGCTTTTCGAAATGTACGACACGCCGTGTCTGGAGCCGGGCACAGCGCCCACGGGGCCGCGCGTTTACCTGAATAAAGCGATTATGACTTCGCTGCGTATTCATTTTTTCTGGAAACGCGGGCTGGAATTGCGCCCGGCCAAGGGGATCGTGTTAAAAAGCGCGGAGGCGCGGCAGATTGCGCCGTATTCTTCGGAGTCGAAAGACCTGCCGGATAAATTCGAGTGGTGGTTTGATTTTGATGTGCCGAGTACCGGCGTGCCGGTGACGGATAGTCTGGTGCTGATCCTGCACACCGCAGATAACCGGGTGGCGGCGCGGGTGGCGGCGCGGCTGTAGGCGGCGTGTGGAGGTGGTTGGTGGAGGCAGATAGTGCTTAGTGGCGTCGAAATCGAAGAGGGATTTCATCGTGCATAAGTCGCGCGATGGGGCAGAGATCTCGCTTCGCTCGGAATGACGGACTTACTTAGCGCGAAGGATAGTTAGGACAGCTTCATTTCTGGAACTTTGCCGCGGGCGATTAGCTTTGCTTCGGTGCAGGCTTGCACTTCTTCTGCGATCCAACCGGGGGCCACTTCGCGCAGCACCAGACCCTCTGGGGTGACATCGATGACGGCCAGGTCGGTCACCACAGTATTGGTGCATGCAATCCCGGTGAGGGGATAAGTGCACTTCTTCACAATTTTTGGCGCGCCATCCTTGGTGTTGTGCTCCATGCAGACAATCAGATTCTTGGCGCCAGCAGCAATATCCATCGCGCCGCCGATTCCACCGCTGCCTTTGGAGCCAGGAATTTTCCAGTTGGCGAGATCGCCTTTTTCGGAAACTTGAAAACCACCGAGGACGGCCACGTCGAGATGTCCACCGCGGGTCATCAAGTGGGCATCGGCTTGATGAAAAAACGACGCGCCGGGGATCAATGTCACCGGAACTTTCATGGCGTCGACCAGGTCGAAATCTTCTTCGCCAGCTTTGGCGCGGCGGCCCATGCCGAGAATTCCATTTTCGCTGTGAAAATAAACGGTCAGATCTTTGGGCAGATAATCGGCGATTAAATTGGGAATGCCCCAACCGAGATTCACGTAGGCGCCGTCGGTGAGTTCTCGTGCGGCGCGTTGGGCAATCTGTTCGCGGGTGAGTCGCGGCTTATCTGTTGTAGAAACTTTGTCGGACATAACTTTCTCCTGGTTTCGTTAGCCGGCGAAGCGCATCCCTTTTGCTTGCAC
>JBAVNY010000629.1:0-2980 GCA_049691535.1 Candidatus Acidiferrum sp. | reverse complement strand
GCTGGGATGGGCCGCTGGAGGGGTCGCAGCCGGTGTGCTCGCAGATTATCTCGGCCGCAAACGCACTCTTATGCTTTCGATTCTTTGCTACGCGGTTTTTGCCGGTCTGGCCGCGCTCTCTTGGAATTACTGGTCCTTGCTCTTCTTCCGATTCCTCACCGGGCTCGGCCTCGGTGCTGAGTGGGGGCCGGGCGCCGCGATTGTTGCCGAGTTTTGGCCGCCTGCGTCGCGGGGGCGTGCCGCGGGTGCGCTGCATGCTGCTTATGGAGTCGGATTGCTCCTGGCGTCAGGGATTTGGTTGTTGCTCAAGACGGTTGGACCGTCTTCGTGGCGCTATATGTTTGTTATCGGCATCTTGCCAGCATTCCTACTTCTGTTCGTTCGCCGCTGGGTTGACGAGCCTGCGATATGGACTGCCGCCAACAGAGATCGGCGCGATGCGCAGAAGCGTCTTGAAATGGGTGGTGTCTCGCCTCAAGACAGGGAACTCGCGCAGTTCACGGTGACTCGCATTCTGTCAGACCCCGAGCTGCGTCGCCGGGTCGGGCTCCTGTTGTTGATGGCTATTTCCTCTGTGGTGCCCTGGTGGTCTGCGTCAACTTGGATTCCAGAGTATGCCGGACAACTTTCAAACAAATTGTCGTCTTCTTTGACCGGAGTCCTGTTTAGTGTCGGCTCGATCGCGGGTTTTCTCATTATAGGATTATTGGCCGATCTCATTGGTCGCAAGCCGGTCATTTGGTTGTTCTATCTGGGCGCACTGGCATGTTCTTTGTGCTTTTTTCTGGTGGTCACCGATTGGCGTGCACTCCTAATCATGGCTGCGGCAAACGGCTTTTTCGGCAGTGGCCAATTTGCGTGGATGACCATCTATCTCCCCGAGATGTTCCCGACGCGCGTTCGGGGCACGGCCATGTCCCTGGTTTTCGATACTTCGCGAGCCGTCTCCGTATTGTGTCCGCTCTTGGCCGGATGGTTGATTTCTTTTTTGGGTGGAATCGGACCTGCTGGGGCTGCGATCTCGCTCATCTATGTCGTTGGGTTGATAGTCACGCCCTTTGCGGGAGAGGAGACCAAGGGGAAACCATTGCCAGCGTGAGGGTCTCCTGCAGTACCAGTCTCACCCTAGACTCTTTTTTTCTCTCGCCTAATCGGCGGTCTATTGGTTCTGGCCGAATGAAGGGCAAATCCGGAAATAATCCTCAAGTCCTAGTAAACGCAGAATCCGTACAAGTGGCTCACAGTACCGATCTCCGGTAACCCTACCAGGAGGTAGAGATGAAAAACAATCCTTCCCGAGGTTAGTTCTTCCGTGGCGGATCCACTGTCCACGGCGGGACGACGCCGATCGAGCGGGCGTAAGCGATCTGCTGACCGAGGTGCTGCGCGATGTGCTGAACGATGTAGAGGAGAATGCCGCGTTCGCTGATCTTCCCACCGTTCCAGTCGCGAGTTTTTTCGAGGTCGGTGTCGGGCATGGCGCGGATGGCTGCTTTAGCGTGGGCGTAGGAAGCCTTGAGCGTGGCGATGACTTTTGCTTTGTCGGTGGTGGACTCCTCGAGAGTTTTCGTGTCGACGCCAACCGGAGTGGGGGTGCCCACAAGTTTGTAAAGGTTGAAGTTGGCAGCGCTGGCGTGCAGGAAAACCTCGGCGATGGTGCGAGCGTCTGGCGAAGGACGCCAAGTATATTTATCGGCGGGGATAACTTCGGCGAGGCGGACGAATTCGCTTTCCTGGATCATGACTTCGGCCATAACTTCCGAGCGGTATCCGGTGACGCCGGGAGTTCCATCTCTGTATGGGTACACTTGCGCTGAGACGCGAAACGCGCTCGCTGCCATCAGGAGCACGCAAAGTGAGAGGATTCGTGGCATGAGCCTCCTTTGTTGCGTTAGGTCTAGATTAATCGAGAAATTATACCCATTCTCCGCAACGGAAATTCTCCCCGTTGCCCCGCTCGACGACCCGACACAATTCCGGTCCCCGTATTTCAGCCATAAGAGGCAGTACTAGCCGCCACTTTTCCGGTTGATGTCATAACGAGGTCGGCCTCACACCGAGCCGAGTAGACTGTTCGGTGTTCACCCTACAGCGCTCGGAACGAAGGAGGCCGAAGCGAATTATAGGATACCCGACTTCCCAGGCACTTAGACCCGAAGACGCTCCTTGTTGCGCAATTTTCCTGACGGATTGCGAGCACAAATCAGCTGACTTCAACAATTACCACCAAAGTGGTGATAGCATCTCGTCATCATGAAGGCTCTGCTGGTCTTCGTTGGTTTGTTCGTGCTTGCCGCTGCCGTAGCACAGCAACAGGATAAATCCAGTCCGAAGGGCGTCATCCATGGAACTGTTATCGGTCGGGATGTGAGCCGGTGAAAGGGATTGGGTTGGACGCTTGGCCGTTGGGGGTAGGGCTCGGTGCACGGCTACCTCATACGAGAAC
Source organism: Candidatus Acidiferrum sp. (assembly GCA_049691535.1). Classification (GTDB taxonomy): domain Bacteria; phylum Acidobacteriota; class Terriglobia; order Acidiferrales; family UBA7541; genus Acidiferrum. The sequence goes on along the minus strand of JBAVNY010000629.1, from coordinate 534 downwards.
GAATAATGTTGGCGAATATCGCTTTGAGCAGATTCCATGGTGGGGGAAATACAGCGTCCTCGCCGAAGATGACGGCGCGGGATACTCGTTCTTTAGCACCGGCGAAGGTCGCAATAACCCTCCAGAAGTTGAGCTGACGCCCGAACACCCCGAAGCAGAGATGAAAGTGTACCTCCCTCCAAAAGCAGGGTTCCTACACATCCGTTTAACCAATCGAAGAACCGGCGCTGGCATCTCGGCGATGCGAGTTGCGCTGACGCCGTTGGAGAGTCCCGAGCGGGAAATGTTTTCTGTGAGCTGCGATTCCAATCGTGTCGTTCTGATACCATCAGACAAGAATCTTTTGTTGCACCTCACGTCGGATGGATATCGCGAATGGGACGAGAGTGTAGGCAGGGAAACCGCTTCATTTGGCCTCGGGAGTCCGAATAACGCTGGACATACAACTGGACCATCTAGACTGAGCGAGCCAGTCTAGCATCTGCGCAACGCGATTGAGACAAGCGACAATGTATAACGCAGTAATCGCCGAAG
>JBAVNY010000628.1:0-9394 GCA_049691535.1 Candidatus Acidiferrum sp. | reverse complement strand
GAGATGGGCGGATTTCTGGATCAGGTAGGCGGGGTGAGAAGGGGGAGCGGCCGGGGCGGAAAGCAACGAATGGCGGACGCGGGACAAACGAGCGCGGGGGCAAGTAGGCCAGGAGTGGCGGACGAATCGTTATTTGTGAAGCGAGATCGCGCGATATTGGAATTGCTATACGCGGCGGGGCTGCGGGTGAGCGAATTGACGGGTTTGAATCTGGCGGATATGGACCAGCGCGATCAGATTCTGCGGGTGCGAGGCAAAGGGAACAAGGAGCGCATCGTACCGTATGGCGGGCAAGCCGCAAAGGCGTTGGAGGCTTACTGGCCGCTGCGAGAGCGATTGCTGGATGAGCATGCCGGGAACGCAAAGAAGCCGGCGAGGGAAGCGGTGTTTTTGAATTACATGGGGCGGCGGCTGACGCAGCGCAGCGTGGGCCGGATTGTGAAGAGCTACGCGAAATTAGTGAATGTTAATTGGGACTTGCATCCACATTCGCTGCGACATGCGTTTGCCACGCACCTGCTGGCGGATGGAGCGGATTTGCGAGCGATTCAGGAATTGCTGGGGCACCAATCGCTGAGCACCACGCAGAAGTATACCCATGCGTCGATACGGCAACTGATGGAGATTTACGACAAGTCGCACCCGCACGCTTGACCCACCTCGAGCTGAGCTCAGCTAAGCCGAAAAAACAAAGCATCTTCAGGCACCCGGATGGCTCGGTGTACCATCTAAAGGCACAATCGCAAGGCAGAAAGCTGTGAAAAAGGTGGACATTGGGGATACGTTCGCGCGCAAGGTGGATGGTAGTGTATGTTTTGGTGGGCGCTGCCTTGCTGGCGGCGATCGGAATGCCTTTATTCGCGCAAGACAATTATGAGATTCAAGTGTATGGCTCGGAAACCGTGTCCCCGGGAAAGACGATGGTGGAGCTGCACAGCAACTTCACGATTGAGGGAACCAAGACAACCACGGACGGAACTTATCCCACCAACCACCAAGAACACGAAACCATCGAGATCACGCATGGATTTAACGACTGGTTCGAGGTGGGATTTTATATTTTCACGTCGGCGCAGAACGGCAAAGGATGGGATTGGGTGGGCGACCACATCCGGCCACGAGTAAGAGTGCCGGAAAAATGGAAATGGCCGGTTGGGCTGAGCTTGTCGCAGGAAATTGGCTACCAGCGGCGGGTGTATTCGGTGGATACGTGGACGTACGAGTTGCGGCCGATTATCGATAAGCAGATTAAAAAGTGGTATTTCGCGTTCAATCCTACGTTCGATAAATCGATCCATGGATTGACGGCAAATCAGGGATTCGTGTTTTCGCCGAATGTGAAAATCAGTTATGACTTCACGAAGAAGGTGACGGGCGGGATCGAATACTACGGAACGGTGGGGCCGGTGACGGGAGCTTACCCGATATCGCAACAACAGCAACAGATTTTCCCGGCGATTGACTTGAACTTATCGCCCAAGTGGGAAATTAATTTTGGATTGGGAGTGGGATTGACGGCGTCGACGGACCATTTGATCGCGAAAACGATTATTGGGTATAGGTTTGATTTTTAGACGACGGGATTGATTGGTTAATGAAGTAGTCAGGTGCGCGGGAGCTTGGATTCGAGGCGTGTTTTTACTTCGGGCCACTCGGTATCAAGGATGCTGAAGTAGACGGTGTCGCGGACGCGGCCGGTCCAGGTGACTAGATGTTTGCGGAGAGTGCCTTCTTCTTTGGCGCCAAGACGCCGAATGGCATTGCGGGATTTTTCGTTGAGTGCATCGGTCTTGAGTTCTACGCGGATACACTTCCAGACTTCAAAGGCGTGACGCAACATTAGAAATTTTGCTTCGGTGTTGATGATTGTGCGCTGCCACGCGGGAGCAATCCAGGTAGAACCGATCTCCACGCGGCGGTTGGTGCGGTCGATATTCATGAACCGCGTGCTGCCGATGACGCGGTTGGAATTGTGTTCTACCGTGGCGAAAACGATAGATTCGCCCCGATCTTGTTCGGCGAAAGCCTTCTCGATAATCTGCGCAAAATCGTGGAGGCTGCGCACCTGGTAGGGAATCCAACGGAAAATATCGTCGAGAGAATCTTTAGCTACGTTCCAGAAATCAACTGCGTGATCGCAGCGCAGCGGTTCCAAGCAGACGACGGCGCCTTGCAGCGTGATTGGCCCGGAAATGTTGAGATGGTTGGGAACTGAGCCCATACTTCCCTTCTTTTGCACACTGACCTGAACGTTGTGACTGTACCTCGTGTGCTGGATGGTCTAAATGACCAAATTGGCAGAAAAGTGCGTGTCGCGTTTTCGCGCTTGGTGTAATGTGCCCCTGCAGTAGCTCGCTGGATAGCAGACCTAAGAAAAGGTGGGTGCGATGAAGAGTTTCACGCGGCGGGAGATACTGCAGGGAGGATCGAGTTTGGCGGCGACGGCGATGCTGCATCCAGTGCTAGGACCGGAGGAACCCATGCGCGACGGCGTCGTGCGGGGCACCCCGAAGGAGGGGCTTAACGTGGAGAGAGCTGGCGAGGCGACGGCAGGCTGGGATGAGATTTGTTTTGCGGATGCGACGGTGCTGGTGGAAAAGCTGCGCACGAAAGAAATATCGGCTGTGGAGGTGATGAAGGCGCACCTGGCGATGATTGGGCGAGTGAATCCGAAAGTAAATGCGATGGTCACGATGGTCGGTGAGGAGCAATTGCTGGAACAGGCACGCGCTGCGGATGATGCGCTGGCCAAGGGGAATTGGCTGGGGCCGCTGCACGGAATGCCGATCGGGGTGAAGGATCTGAATCCGACGAAAGGGATTCGCACCACGTACGGATCGCCGCTCTTTAAGGACGATATACCGAAGGAAGATTGCCTGTTGGTGGAACGGGAAAAGAAAGCGGGCGGGATCGTCATCGGCAAAACAAATGTGCCGGAGTTTGGACTGGGTTCACAAACATTTAATCCGGTGTTTGGCGCCACGAAAAACCCTTACGACGTGACGAAAACCTGCGGAGGAAGCACCGGCGGCGGAGCAGTGGCCGTGGTTTGCGGGATGGTGCCCCTAGCGGATGGCAGTGATTACGGCGGATCGTTGCGCAACCCCCCGAATTTTTGCCGGTGCTTGGGGTTCCGGCCTTCGCCGGGACGAGTGCCGAACACGCCGGCGGGACTGGCCTGGCAATCGTTTTCGGTGAATGGGGGAGTCGCGCGAAACGTGAAGGATCTGGCGTATTTTTTGAGCGTGCTGGCGGGACCAGATGAGCGCATACCAATTTCGATGGAGCAGCCGGGTTCGTTGTTTTCGCAGCGGTTGGAAGGACGGAACTTCAAAGGTGTGCGTGTAGCGATGTTTCGCGATATGGGATTGCCCTGGGAGCCAGAAGTGAAAGAGGCGGTGCGCGCGCAGACGAAGGTGTTCGAATCGCTGGGCTGCACAGTGGAAGAGGCGGAGCCGGATTTTCGAGAAGCGAATGAATGTTTCCTGAGTTGGCGCCATTGGATTATGGAGGCGACTTTTGGGGATTTGATAGCGACGAAAGGCGACCAGCTGAATGAGTATGTGCACTGGCATGTGGAGGAAGGGCGGAAATTGACCGGGCCATATTTATCGCGACTGGAGATGAAGCGCTCGGCGCTGTACCAGCGAGTGCGTGCGTTTCTGGATACGTATGAGTTTTTCGTGTTGCCGGTGAATCAGGTGCTACCGTTTGACGTGACGCAGCATTATCCGACGGAGATTAATGGCGTAAAGATGGAGAATTATGTGGCGTGGATGAAGTCGGCTAGTTACATCTCGGCGATTGGGAATCCGGCGGCCTCAGTGCCGTGTGCGGACTCGAAGAGCGGGCTGCCGATTGGGCTGCAAATTGTGGGGCGGAATCACGATGATTGGGGCGTGTTGCAGATGGCGTACGCCTTCGAGCAGGCGCGAAATCTGGAAAAGAGAAGGCCTCCTGTTACGAAGTAACGGTGGGTGCCGGCTCTGGCGCCTAGCAAAAACCGGAAAAGAGCCGTTTCTGTGCGTTGACGATATGCGTAGGTGGCACTATAATAGTGGTTTGTCTGGAGCTTCTGGAGGACTGATGTACGCCGTGATAAAGACCGGGGGAAAGCAGTATCGTGTCGCACCGGGCGACACCATCCGCATTGAGCGGGTCAAGGGTGATGTGGGCGAACAGGTGAAATTTGGCACCGTGCTGGCCGTGCACACTGATGACAAGAAGGTTTTGGCGGGAAGTGACGCGCACGAAGCCAGCGTGACGGGCAAGATCGTGGAGCAGGGCCGTGCGAAGAAGCTCACCGTATTGAAGTTTAAGAAGACCAATCAGTACAAGATTCAGCGGGGCCACCGGCAGAATTACACGGCCGTGCAGGTCAGCGAGATCAAACTTTAAGACCGGCGTAACAACCGATCATTACAGTGAAAGGGATTGAGTCATGGCACATAAGAAGGGCGGCGGCTCGTCTACAAACGGTCGCGATTCACACGGGCAGAGGCTGGGCGTAAAGCGGTTCGGCGGGGAGTTGGTGAACGCCGGAACGATTCTGATCCGGCAGCGCGGAACTCGGCACCAGGCCGGCGAAAATGTGGCGCAGGGTAAGGACGATACCTTGTTCGCACTGGTGAAGGGCTACGTGAAGTTCACCAATCGCGGGAACCGGGGACGGTTTATCAGCGTGACGCCAGCGGAGCAAACCAAGGCCGCGAACTGACAGAATTGAGATCGGAGCGGCCCCGATTCCATGTCGGGGCCGTTTTTTTGTTTGTGGCGGGTTGCGGCGGGACTTGTAGTGGCGGCGGAAACGCTGGTGGGGATTCGTACATCGAAGAGGGATTTCTCGCTTCGCTCGGAATGACGGCACGGGCTTGAGATCGCCGGAGGTTTTAGTAGGGCGCGAAAGGCAACTCGACGCGCCAGTTTTTTGAGTTTAGCGGTTCGTGAAAGAAAGCCATGTTTGTTGATGAAGCTAAAATTTATGTGAAGGCGGGAGACGGCGGGAATGGGTGTGTGGCGTTCCGGCGGGAGAAGTACGTGCCACGAGGCGGGCCATCGGGAGGCGATGGAGGCCACGGGGGAAGCGTTTACCTGGAAGCGAACCCAAACGACAACACGCTGCTGCGTTACCGGTATAACCGCGAGTTTAAAGGCGAGCGCGGGCGGCACGGCGAGGGTTCGAATTGCACCGGTGTGTCTGGCGACGAAATGATCTTGAAAGTGCCGGTGGGGACGCTGGTGTATGACGAGCAGGGCGGCGAGCTGCTGGCCGATTTGAAGAGGCCGGGGCAACGGATATTGGTGGCGCAGGGCGGCAAGGGCGGGCGCGGAAATCAACATTTCGCGAAACCGTGGCACCAGGCACCGCGAGAAAAAGAAGAAGGACAGCCGGGAGCCGAGCGGCGGTTGCGGCTGGAGTTGAAGTTGCTGGCGGATGTGGGGCTGATCGGATTCCCGAATGCGGGGAAGTCTACGCTGATATCGGTGATCAGCGCGGCGCGACCGAAGATTGCGAATTATCCGTTTACGACACTGGAACCGAATTTGGGCGTGGTGAACGCGGATGGCGGAACGGGCGGGCACGGGACGGAATTGGGACGCACGTTTGTAGTGGCGGATTTACCTGGGCTGATAGAGGGCGCGAGCGAAGGAGCCGGCTTAGGAATGCGGTTCCTGCGGCACGTGGAGCGGACGCGCCTGCTGGTGCATCTGATTGATACCAGCGACACGAGCGAGATGGATCCGGTCAAGGCGTACAAGGTGATTGAGGGCGAACTGGCGGCGTTCAGCGAAGCGTTGGTGGATAAGCCAGTGATCGTGACGGCGACGAAAGTGGACGCCACGACGGATAAGACGAAATTGGAAGAGTTGGAAGCGTACTGCAAAGAGAATGGATTAGAGTTCCACGCAATTTCCGCGGCGACTGGCGAAGGAGTGAAAGAGCTGGTGCGCGGGATGGCGGACGCGTTGGATAAGATTCCGAAGGAACAGTATGAGGATGATGAGCCTGAGCTTGTGGGAGTGGAGGCTGGGGATCCTCGGGATGAGTTAGTGGGTGGGTCCGAGGATGACTTGGAAGAGGATGAGGAAGGTGAGGGCGAAGAGAGCTCTGAGTCTGACGGATGATCAGGCGGAGACCCCAAGAGCAGAGCCAGGAATGGCTGTGCCACACGGCTGAGGTAGAAAAAGTGGGGGAGTGGGGCTGGAATTTCGTGAGAGAATTGGGTGGGAGCTACCGGGAGGCGGATTGACGACAGCGCAAGCGAATCGCACAGCAGCCAAGCACCAACCAAGGCGCATTGGACTTTTTGGCGGCTCCTTTGATCCTATCCATGCAGGGCACCTGGCAGTGGCACGAGCGGCAGACCGGCGATTTAATTTTGACGAGATGCATTTTGTGCCGGCAAGCCGTCCTCCACATAAGCTGAAACAACATCTGGCGCCGTTCCCGCACCGGTTTGCGATGGTGGCACTGGCCTGCACGGAACATCCGCACTTTGTGCCGTCACTGGCGGAAGCGGGCGAGGATTTCAGCGGAACGCAACTGCACTATTCGGTGGATACGGTGCGGTATTTCCGGCACGCCTATAACGGACCGGGAGACCGGATATTTTTTATTATTGGCGCGGACGCGTTTCTGGATATTCCGATGTGGAAGGAATACGAGGCGCTGATGGGCTTGTGTGATTTCATTATCGCCAACCGGCCGGGAATACGGCTGGAAGCATTGCGGCTGGTGATACCGCCCGATTTGATTGCGCGTCCGGATGCAAAGCGGGAGAAAGATGATGAATCAATTGCGCACGGATCGCCGATTGTGGCGCAGTTGAACAAGACGACGGTTTATCTGCTGGAGAATGTGGCCAGCGAAGTAAGTGCGACGGATATACGGCGGAAAGCGAATCGCGGGCAGTCGATACACGGATTGGTATCAGGAAGAGTAGAGGAATACATCTTGAAACAAGGGTTGTACCGGTGAAACTAGAAAACTTACCCAAGGGCGTGCAGCTGGTGGTTGAAGCGGCACAAAACAAAAAAGCAGGCGGCATTACGGTGCTGGACCTGGACGGGCTTGCTGCGTTTACACAATATTTCGTGATTTGCACGGGATACAGCACGCCGCAACTGCAAGCAATCTGCAACGAAGTTGAAGAAATCATGTACAAGGAATTGAAACGCACGCCGGCACACCGCGAAGGGCAGCGCTCGGCGGAATGGGCATTACTGGATTTTGGCGGGATTATTGTGCATGTGTTCGGCGAACAGGCGCGGAAATATTACGATCTGGAGCGGTTGTGGAGGGCGGCGCCTACGCTGGTACTCACGGATGAGCCGGAACGCGCCGAGCCAAGGTATTCGCCCAGGGAAAATTATCTCCAACCTTGAGCAGTGGGGCCAGTAGTCCCCAACGCATTTCGACGGAAACAAAAAACGAGAGCAGGCCGGAGTAAGATCGCGGCATGAAGATTCGTTTGTTGATGCTGGGAAAAACGCGTCGCGCGGAATTAACGGCATTGCTGGACGAGTATGTGAAGCGGATTGGGCGGTCGTGCGCGATTGAAGTGACGGAAGTGCGCGACGGCGACGTGGCGCTGAAGAGGTTGGACGCGGACCGCGCGGCAACGGCGGTGCTGTTGGACGCGGCGGGAAAAGCGTACGATTCAGAGGCGTTTGCGAAGTGGCTGGGTGAACAACGCGACCGCGGAACGCGAGAGATTCTTTTTGTGTGCGGAGATGCGGATGGATTTCCGGCGAAGCTTCGCGAGCGAGTGAAGCAGAAGTTGGCGTTGAGTGCGATGACGTATTCGCACGAATTGGCTCGGGTGATGCTGGCTGAACAGATTTACCGGGCGTTTGCGATTTTATCGGGCAGTCCCTATCCGAAGTAGGCTTGGTGAAAACATGGCGATACGCATTGCACCAGATAAAGGCAAGCCGTCGGTGGCCATCGAGATTCCGCTGGAAAAGCCGCTACCGGATTATGATTTGGAGCAATTGGAGCAGCCGACTCCGCGAGACATTGATGCGCTGCTGGTATCGCAAGGGTTCCGCGATTTGGTGGATGATGCACGAGGCATATTGACGGATTTGATGGCAAATCCACCGCCGCTGCCGAATATGACGCACCTAGTTGATCTCGGGCTGACGGAGATGCCGCATTTTGAAATTGCGCAACTGACGGGGGCGATTTGCCCTGCGGATGATGGAGTGTACCGGCCGGGATTGTGGATTGTGTTGCACGATTTGAAGGCGCCACAGAAGCAGGGTTTGGGAGAAGTGGCGATGGAGCATGTGCGAGTGATTGCGATGGAGTTTGTGAGGAGGCTGGCGCTGGCGTAGGAACGCCGGTATCGACATATCGCGATTGGGCCGAAATCGAAGAAGAATTTCTCGCTGCGCTCGGAATGACGGGTGCGCTTAGCGGATACTTGCGTGAGAAATTTTGTAGTGGAAGCAATTTCTGGATTTCGTGGGGATAGTGGATGGGTAATGAAAAGGGATTGCTGATTGTTTATACCGGGCCGGGCAAGGGGAAGACGACTTGCGCGCTTGGGACGGCTTTTCGCGCGGTGGGACAAGGGCTGCGAGTGTTGATGGTGCAGTTCATCAAGGGATCGTGGCACTACGGCGAACTGGACGCAGCGAAGATGCTGGGGGATGACAAGTTTGAAATTCGGCCGATGGGCCGCGGATTTGTGAAAGTGGGCGGAGCGGAAACGGATCCTGAAGATATTCGGATGGCGGAAGAGTGCTGGGAAACTGGTCGCGCCGCAATTTACAGCGGGAAGTATGAATTGGTGATTTTGGACGAGATCAACTACACCATCAGCTACAAGATGCTGGACGCGGCAAAAGTGGCGGAAGCGCTGAAGGGGCGACCGGAACAGGTGCATGTGATCTGCACGGGAAGAAATGCGCACCCATTGCTTGTGGAGTTCGCGGACCTGGTGACGGAGATGAAAGACGTGAAACACCCGTATACGAAGGGTATACTGGCGCAGCGGGGGATAGATTACTAGGTGGCGCTGATATCAGGTGAGTGACAGATATCGGATATCAGATATCAGGAAGCAACGACGACGGACTCGCCTGCGAATTGTTTAGATCGAAGAGGGATCGCACAAACAACGTGCGCTGGTGCAGAGTTCTCGATTCGCTCGGAGTGACGGGTTGGTTGTGGGCTGCGAGTGAGACGGGTTTGGTTTCGGATCGCGGAATGACGGGTTTGGGTTGCGCTGCGGATGACGGATCTGGGCCGCGGATCGCGTGTTGCGCGCTGGGAGTGGTGAGATGAGTTTGGCGAGGGTAGGAGCGAGGAGTTTGCACGGAGAAAATTCTGGATAGCTATGGCTTGGTTTAAGAGAGAGAAAAAACCGATTGAGCAGCCTACACC
>JBAVNY010000627.1:0-4012 GCA_049691535.1 Candidatus Acidiferrum sp. | reverse complement strand
GGAAAATCCCGCAAAGTCCCAGCGTCGCCAGTGCTATCCCGCATTTGTGTTTCGGCAATATCGACAGTCGCCCATACACAAATTCGATGTGCACCCAATACACCAACAGCGATGTCTTACCGAACTGTATCGCCGGACTGAAACCCTTCAGCGCCAATCCCCATCGACACCACGCGTAGGCAAACGCCGTCACCAGTAACAAAACACCGCACCTCAACAGCAGAAATTCCGGACTGGCGTGCCAATAGTCGTACACCGCATACAATTGCACCGGCGCATGATCGAAGAGGATAGACAGCACAATTGCTGCAACTCCCAGGCCTACCACCGCCGCAAAAAATCTTGCCTCCTGCTCCCGCGCGAATCGCGAGAACAATAAAAATCCCGCTGCAAGCCCCGCAAACGCAAACGCCGCCCACGGAAAAATGGGAAACAGCCAGTGCTGCGGCTCATTAAACACATGCACGCCATTGATATACGACTCCAATGGCCACGGTAAAAAGTTCGGTCTCCACGTGGTCCACACCGGCGGCGTCAACAACCCGATGACCACCGCCACCCCCACCGACCAGAGAACGCTCCTCCGCCGCGCCGCCTCCACTCCGCCCCCTGCCGTGAACCAGCAAAACACTCCCATCAACACCATCGACAATCCCAAAATGTTCAGCACATCCACCCGCAACAAATCCGTCCAGGTCACAAACTTGTACCCCAGCACATACTCCTGCACGCGAAACAGCAGCCCCAACCCAAAAATTTCCGCACCGCGCAATATCGTCTGCTTCGCTATGACTCCGCGTTCCACTCCCTTCTCCCGCAATTTCTCCGTCACCAGTGCAAACGAAACTCCCGCCAGAAAAATAAATAATGGCGCAGGCAATGTCGCCGCGATTTGCGATGCCTTGTACAGGTATGTTTGGTGCAGCTCAGGCCGCAGCCACGAGTCGTAACAGTGCGCCTGAAACATGATTAGGCACGCCAGCCCGCGCATCCAGTCGATATAGCTCAGTCGTTGCAAGTTCGCTCTCTTTCGACAGTTTACAATCTTCCGGGCAGCCTTTTCCTACCGCAACCAATCTGTTGTGTAATGTTGCTATGCACTTGCAACCTGTGAGGCACATCCGCGAATGAAACAGCTGGGCGTCTGGCCAGTCTTAGGAATTTGGGCGGCCGTCTCTCTTGGGGGCGCCCTGTTTGCTGCTTGGCAGGGCTACGGCGGCGGCGCTTTCGCCTCCACCGTCACTATCTTCGCGTTCCTGCTCTTGATCATGTTGCTCTTTGCGGCTCGCGGCGTGGCAGACCGCCTCGCAAAACAGTTTGGCCCCCTCGCCGGCATCATCCTCGCCACAGTTTTGTTCCTGGCCTACATTTTTTACCTCGCAGGCACCCACTCCCTGTCCATTCTTCGCGCCGCAGAGATGGCCGGCTTCATTTTCGTTCCCATCGCCATCGCTTCGCTCGCCGAGCGCGCAACTCCCGGCTCTTGGCTAGACTTCCTCACCCTTGCTGGCGTCTGGGTATTCGTCAAATTCGGCCCCTCGCATTCTCTTTGGCCTTATCCCAGCGGCCGCCTCGCCTATGTCATGACCGTTCTCATGGCTGTCGACGTCGCTCTCGCCACGTTCGTGCTCGTCCGCCGCGTCAACGGCATCGGCTACTCCATCGGCTGGGGCAAAAGCTGGTCATTCTACGTTCCGGTCAGCTTCGTGGTCTTCGCCTGCGTCGCCATTCCCATGGGAATCTCCATGCACTTCATTGCCTTCGCTCCGCAATGGAGTCTCTGGCGCTCCTTTGCTGGCCTCACTGTCGCTATTCTCTTCTTCACCGCCTGGCCGGAAGAGTTTCTTTTTCGTGGATTGTTGCAGAACATGTTGGCGCGCGCTTCGAAAAGCGATTTTGCCGCATGGTGGACCGCCGCCATGCTCTTTGGCTTCTCGCACATCACCAACATGGGTTTTCCCAACTGGAAGTACGTCACCCTGGCTTGTGTGGCTGGTCTCTTCTACGGGTGGACGTGGCGCCGCTGCAATTCGATTTTCGCCTCTGCTCTCGTTCACGCAGGCGTCGACGCCATCTGGCACTTCTTGTTTCGCACTCTTTAGAAATTAAAACGGGAGGGCAACCAATTTCCTGAAACTACTCATTCAAACCATTCGCTTCGATACGCCAGCCACCAGCAAGCCGCCAGGATCGGAAACGTCGCACCCACTGCCCACCAGAATGGCAGAATCAAATCCGCGATCAGTCCGAAGGCCGTAAACGTAAGCCAGAACACTTTGCGTTGCATGTCTTAGTCTAACGTGACTTCTTCGAACCGACCGTACCCATCACTTCAACTCTTTCTCAGTCCGCCTGCTTTAACTTCTCCAGGTACGCCGTATACGCGCTCTTCACCTTTGCCGCGTCTGGAGCCGAAGTCGCATGTTCGATCAGCAGGTTCACAAACGAATCCATGGCCTTATCCACTTCCTCAAACAAGGCATGGTTGGTCTTCGATAGCGCCGTGTCCCCGCCATAGTCCTCGGCCTTGTCCCACGTCCGCTCCAGGATCTTCGCGAGCATCGCCGCGCCCGCATTGTCGCCTTTTTGCGAAGCGGAGTAGGCCAGCTGCGCCAGCGCGCGGTACGGCCCCATCTTGGAGTTGTCCACTCCGACGGTCTGAGGCAACTTCCTATCCTGTGCGCGCGAGGTTTCCGCCGCCAACAACAGCGCCACACTCAACGCCACCGAAGTTGCGAACCGAATCCATTTCGCCGATGTAGTCTGTGCAATCGAAGCCGACATTTTACCTCCTTTGTCCACGCACCCGCTTACGGTTGAAATTCTCTGGCTTTAAGAACTGGCTCGAATGTTCTAACAGAATACATCCGCCACAACCGCTAAACGGTGTCAATAGCGCAAGAGTCAATAGGAGACTGGCCACAATTTGCTCGCAGGCCGCTTTTCCTGTGACTCTAACAAGGTTTCCGAAATCTAAAGCGTCCGCTCTCGAACAGCCGCAGTCTTCACGCCCCGCGCTAGCTTATTTCCGCCATCTCGGTATAGTCTTACCGCACTTGCAGCCCGTACTCAGGCCTAAATCAAACTCTTTGAAGGACACCCATGCCCTTAGACACTTCCAATTCCCCAACCGGATTCCGCGTCCATTCTCACGAAATCGACGGTTGGATGGTGGTCGAATGCCACGGCAAACTCACCGGCCAGAATGCCCCACTCCTGAAAGAAGAAGTCCGCACTTTAATTCCGCTTCACAAACAAATCGTATTGGACATGAAAGAAGTTCCGATGATCGACAGCTCCGGCTTGGGCACCGTGGCTACTCTTTACATTTCCGCAAGAACCCGCGGCTGCCAACTCCAGGTAATTAACGCCAACGAACAAATTAAAAATATCTTCCGCATGACCAATTTGCTTTCTCTTTTCGAACTCGCCGGTCGCCACCACGGCAAAACTTTCTAGCTACTCACCAAAATAAAAACGGCGGCACCCATCAGGATGCCGCCGCTAACTCTCATACCTGCGCGCCTCGGGGGCGTTCCACTACTTTTGCAAATGCGCTTCCAAGAACCACAGGTCCTTGTCGAGTTCCCGCGTCAACTGCGTGAAGACGTCCGCCGTAATCGCGTCGCCCAAGTCATCTGACTCTTGCACCCCTGTTCGCAACGCATTCGCGTGATGCGCCACGTTGTGCACCAAAAACTTCAGCATGCTTTCGGCACCCGAGGCCTCCAGGTCCGCTTCTTTCAGCCCGGATTTTGCCGCCGCCTCGCGAACCGTTCCATTCGCCACGCCGCCCAGCGTCGTAACCCGCTCTGCCAGCGTGTCCGTCTGCTCTTCCAAATGTCCCGCAATCGAATCAAACAATTCATGGACCTGAATAAAGTGCATGCCCTTCACGTTCCAGTGCGCCCACTTCACTTGGGTACGCAGGTCAGTGCTGTCCGCCAATCGCTGGTTCAGCAAAGCGATAATCGCCTGCCGATTATTTTCCGGAACTCCCACACTGCTCGGA
>JBAVNY010000626.1:0-3486 GCA_049691535.1 Candidatus Acidiferrum sp. | reverse complement strand
ACCGTGGAGCGGCTGGGAGGAACACAGTCGATCCCTGTGGACGTGCGGGTGATCAGCGCGACGCACCGGAATTTGCCGCTGGCGATACGCGATGGAAAATTTCGGGAGGATTTATTTTACCGCTTGCGGGTGGTGACGATTGAATTGCCACCGCTGCGGGCGCACAAGGACGACATTCCGATGCTGGTCGAAGCATTTCTGCAGTTGCATGGCGCTCGGCTGGGGAGGAAGGCGCGGCTGACGAAGGAAGGGCATGATGCGCTGGTGCGGTACGACTGGCCGGGAAATGTTCGGGAGTTGAAGAATGCGCTGGAACGCAGCATGGTGCTGAGCCGCGGTGAAGAAATTGGGATTGGGGATTTGCCGGAGGAAGTGGCGAAGGGCTCGCCGGTGATTCCGAAGAGCGGAGGAGATAGAGCGGATCACGGGTTGAGCGAGACGGATTTTCGCGAGGCTAAGAGAAAATTCGAGATTGCGTATTTACTGCGGCAGCTTGCGGCGCATCGCTGGAACATTTCGCGTACGGCGGCAACGATTGGACTGCACCGGCAGAGTTTGCAGGAGAAGTTGCGGGAGTTGGGAATACGGCGTCCGGGGCTGGATGTGGTGGAGGACGACGAATGAAATTGTTCGGGTATGTGCAGGCAGGGGGAGGCAGCACGCGTTTCGGTCGGGACAAGGCGCTGGTGGAGTTGCAGGGGAAGACGATGTTGGCGCGGACGACGGAGTTACTTTGGTCGGTGTGCGAGGAAGTGAAAATTGTCGCAGCCAATCGAAAATACTCGCAAAGTACGGTGGGGATCGTCGAAGACCGTTGGCCCGGGGAAGGTCCATTGGGAGGAATACTTTCGGCGTTGCTGGAGACGCGGAAAATTGCGAATGAGCCGATGTGGAGTTTGATTGTCAGTTGCGACATGCCTTTCTTGAGCTGCGAATTTCTGGGACTGTTGAAGGAGCATGCCTTCGGCAGTGGCGCCTCGGTGGTGGTGCCGGAGTCGGAGAATGGGCTGGAACCGCTGTGCGCGTGCTGGCGAAGCGACGCGGCGGCGGAGGTTCAGACAATGTTCGATGCGGGGGTGCGCAAGGTGAGTGAAGCAATGAAACGCCTTCCGATGGTAGTGCTTGACGAGGGAGTCTGGAAACGATTTGATAGCGACCAGCGTCTCTTCTGGAATATGAACACGCCTGCGGATTTTGAAGAAGCACGACGGATTTTAGACGAGCGAGCGCGATGAGCGAGAGTATGCACGACGAAAAGATGCGCAAAGACTTTGGCGCGAGTGGATCCGCGGAGAATTATTTTGAGTTTCGCGACGTATGCAAGTCGTTCGACGAGCGAGTGGTGCTGAATGATGTGAGCTTTACGGTGAAGCGCGGGCAGACGTGCGTGATCATGGGGCGCAGCGGCGTGGGGAAATCGGTGTCGTTAAAGCATATTTTGGGATTTCTGAAAGCGGACTCGGGCCGCATATTCATTGACGGGCAGGACGTAACGGATTTTACGGAGACAGAGTTTGGACCGGTTCGAAAAAAGGTGACGATGGTGTTTCAGTCCGGGGCGCTGTTTGATTCGTTGACGGTGGCGGAAAACATTGCATTTCCTATGCAGGACCTGCCCGGACTGAACGACGACGATATCGACGCGTACGTGGCGAAATTCGCGAAGATGCTGGAGGTGGAAGAGGTGCTGGACAAATTGCCCAGTGAGCTCTCTACCGGAATGAAGCGCGCGGTGGCGATTGCGAGGGCGCTGGCGCAGAATCCCGAAGCACTGCTGTACGACGAGCCCACCACGATGGTCGATCCAATTATGGCGGGACATATGGGGAACCTGATTTTGCGGCTGAAGGAAACGTTTCATAAGACGTCGGTGGTAGTGACCCACGACACGCACCTGGCGAAACGGCTGGCCGATACGGTGGTCTTCCTGCAGGAAGGTAAAGCAGAGGTGTTCGATTCGTGGGCGGCGTTTGAAAATTCTCCAGACCCTTTCATCCAAAATTTCAGGATGCAGGATGAGCTGATTCCAGAATTGGACGTGACGCTGTGAGCGTTGCCGAGCCTCCCGTAGTTGTAGCTGATCCAAAATCACAATTACGCAAGACGATGGGGTTTTGGGATGTGTTGCTGTTCAACATTGCAACGGTGCTGGGGCCGCGATGGGTAGCGGCGGCGGGACATAACGGAACATCTTCAATCAGCTTGTGGGTACTGGCGGCAGTTTTCTTCTTTGTGCCGGGCGCCCTGGTAATCAATGAGCTTTCTTCGCGATTTCCGGAAGAAGGCGGGTTGTACGTGTGGGCCAAGGAAGCGTTTGGAGATTTTCACGGCTTTGTGGCCGGGTGGACGTACTGGATTTACACGGTGTTTTATTTCCCGGGACTGCTGCTGGCCAGCGCGTCGATGAGCGCGTACGTGATTGGAGAGAAGGGCGCGGCGCTGTCGCAAGACCGCACATTTTTGTTGAGCGTGTCACTGGGATTGCTGTTTGTAGCGGTGCTGCTGAACATCATCGGACTCAATATCGGGAAGTGGCTGCAGAATGCGGGGGGAGTTGGGACGTACATTCCGCTGCTGATGCTGGTGGGAATCGCGGCGCTGGTTTATTTCCGAAGTGGTTCGGCCACACATTTCACCAGAGCGAACATGATGCCGACGTGGGATTGGGATACGGTGAATTTCTGGTCACAGATTGCGTTTGCGTTTACTGGGTTGGAATTGGTGTCGGCGATGAGTGAAGAGGTTAGGAATCCGCAGAAGACGTTGCCGCGGGCGGTGTTTGGCGCCGGGGCGATGATCGCGTTGATTTACATTGCGGGAACATTTGCCATTCTGACGTTGGTGCCTGCGGGCGATCTAGATCCGAAGAGCGGCGTGTTTCATGCGATTACGTTTGGGTCGATCGCGTTGCGCGTAGGCTTCCTGGGGATACTGGCGGCGATGTTGGTTACGGTGGGCAATGCGGGTGGCGTGGGCAGCACGGTGGCCGGGATTGCGCGGGTGCCGTTTGTGGTTGGGATCGATCGGTATTTACCGGCGGCGTTTGGGAAGATACATCCGCGGTGGAAGACGCCTTATATTTCGATTTTGGTGCAGGCCGGAGTGTCGGGTGCGATTTTGTTGGCGTCGCAAATTAACGAGACGACGCGCGGGGCTTATCAATTCTTGATTGATGCGGCGATTATTTTGTTCTTCATTCCGTTTCTGTACATGTTTGCGGCGGTGATCAAGCTGAGGCGGCGGAAAGATCGCAAAGAAAATACGCATGCGGTGTTGGTGCCGGGCGGCCTGGCGGGGATTTGGATTAGCGGGATTTTGGGGATTGTGGTGGTGTTGGTGGGGATTGTGGTGTCGTTGGTGCCGCCGGGAGATTCGGCGGACAAGTTTGGGTTTGAGGTGAAGTTGGTTTTGGGGACGGTGGCGTCGATATTGTTGGGGTTGGTGTTGTATTGGCGCGGGGCGAGAGCGAAGAGGGTGGGTGCGTGA
>JBAVNY010000625.1:0-13088 GCA_049691535.1 Candidatus Acidiferrum sp. | reverse complement strand
CTGTGGACTCGAATACACCGCGATCTTCGCCGGCGAAACGCGCAATCCGGCCCGCCACCTGACCCGCGCCATTCTTATTGCCGCGCCCATCATCGCGCTGCTTTACATCTTTGGCACCAGCGCCATTCTCGCATTCGTCTCGCCCGATCAGATCGACATCATCGGCCCCATCCCACAGGCGTTTCGCGCGGCCCTCAGCGGTTCGCCGCTCGCAGCAATCATGGTGCCGGTCGCCATTCTGCTGCTGCTCACCAACTATCTTTCCAGCTTCACTTTGAATTTCGCCGCCAATACGCGTCTGCCGATGTGCGCAGGCTGGGACCATCTGCTTCCCGCATGGTTCACGCGTCTCCATGCAAAATATCGCACGCCGGTAAATTCCATCCTGTTCCTCGGCGGTATCACTCTGGCCATGAGCGTGATCGGTCTGATTGGCGTCAACGAGCAGGAAGGTTTCGAACTGCTGCAAATCTGGTCGTTCGCCTTCTACGGCATTGCCTACCTTGCGCTGTTCGCGATCCCCATCTTTGCCTTGCGCAACCCCACGTTGCGCTTCGCACCGTTGCTGCGCGTAGCCGCCTTTTCCGGCCTCCTCGTCACCGCGCTCTTCGTAGCCCTCTCCATTTTTCCCGTCATTCCGGTAGCCAGCCAATCCGCCTACACCCTAAAAACTGCGGCAGCCCTTGTCCTCGCCAATCTTGGCGGCTTCCTCCTCTATCGCCTCCGCCCCCGCTCCTCCTAGGTTTCTCCGCGACCTCTGCGTTAAATCTTTCCCCACGATCTTGCCTCCTATTCTCCCGTCGTTAATCTTTTCCCACCACAGTGCTAAACTGTTCCGGTACAACATGACACCTACAACCCTTTACCAGAAAATTTGGGACAGCCACGTCGTCCGCGAAGAAGCCGGCAAGCCATCCATCATCTATATCGACCGCCACTTGATCCACGAAGGCACTTCCCCGCAAGCCTTCGCCGGTCTGCGCGCCGAAGGTCGCAAGGTCCGCCGCCCCGATCTCACCTTTGCGGTGATGGACCACTCCGTTCCCACCAAAGACCGCTTGCTGCCGATCATCGATCAAGACGCCAAACTGCAGTTCGAAGCCCTGGAGAGAAATTGCAAAGAATTTGGCGTGCGCCTCTTCGACATGCACAGCAAGAATCAGGGCATCGTACACATCATCGGCCCCGAACTGGGCATCACGCAGCCCGGCCAGACAATCGTCTGCGGCGATAGCCACACCTCCACGCACGGCGCGTTCGGTACGTTGGCGTTCGGCATTGGCACCAGCGAAGTGGAGCACGTGCTGGCCACGCAGTGCCTGGTACAAAGCCGTTCCAAGACCATGCACATCGTGGTCAATGGCAAGCGTCCCAAAGGCGTCACCGCGAAAGACATCATCCTGGCCATCATCGGCAAAATTGGTATCGGCGGCGGCACCGGCCACGTTGCGGAATACGGCGGCGAAGCGATTCGTTCCCTTTCCATGGACGGGCGCATGACGGTTTGCAATATGACGATTGAGGGTGGCGCGCGCGCTGGCATGATTGCGCCAGACGATGTGACCTTCGCCTACCTCGAAGGACGCCCGTTCGTTCCCAAGGGCAAGGCGTTTCAGGAATGTGTGGACCACTGGCGCAGGCTAAAGTCCGACGAGGGCTCAAAATTCGATATGACTGTCGAGCTGCAAGCCGAGCAAATCGCGCCGCAGGTTACCTGGGGCACCAATCCCGGCATGGTCACCAGCGTCAATGGACGCGTGCCCGACCCGCACGACTTCAAAGACCTGAACGATCAAAAAGCTACCGAAAGCGCGCTGAAATATATGGGCCTGAAACCCGGCACGCCCATCGTGGACATTCCGGTAGATCGCGTGTTCATCGGCTCCTGCACCAATTCCCGCATCGACGATCTACGCGCCGCTGCGCAATTCGTTGCCGGAAAGCATGTCGCCAGCAGCATCAAGCAGGCGTTGATTGTTCCCGGCTCGCGCGGCATCAAGGCGCAAGCGGAAAAAGAAGGACTGGATAAGGTGTTCACCGCGGCAGGTTTCGAGTGGCGCGATGCCGGCTGCAGCATGTGCATCGGCATGAATGCCGACGTGCTTCCGCCGCACGAACGCAGCGCCAGCACATCGAATCGCAACTTCGAAGGCCGCCAGGGCCGCGATTCGCGCACCCACCTGGTGAGCCCGGTAATGGCCGCAGCCGCTGCCATAGCAGGACATTTTGTGGACGTTCGCGAATTTGACGTAGCTCCGGTGGAGTGATGACGAGTTTGCAACCAATGCAGTGCGCTAGCTCTTTCTTGGTTCCTGATATCAGATATCTGATATCGGATATCAGGAATCTTCCACCTTCCACTCCCGAGGTCACTCACCCATGAAACCGTTCCTCACCCATTCCGGTCTGGTCGCGCCCATGGATCGCGTCAATGTCGACACCGACCAAATGGTGCCGAAGCAGTTTCTGAAGGCGCTCACTCGCGAGGGTTTTGGGCGCATCCTCTTTTACGATTGGCGTTATCTTCCCGGAGAGAAACCAAATCCGGAGTTCGTGCTGAATCGTCCGCGCTACAAAGGCGCCTCGGTTCTGCTCGCGCGCGCCAATTTCGGCTGCGGCTCCAGCCGCGAACATGCTCCCTGGGCCATTGGCGATTACGGCTTTCGCGTCATCCTCGCGCCCAGCTACGCCGACATTTTCTACAACAACTGCTTCAAGAACGGCATCCTGCCTGCCGAACTGACCGAAGCGCAGATCGAAGAACTTTTCCAGCGCAGCGAAAAGGAAGAAGGCTACTCACTCACCGTCGACCTTCCGAGTCAAACCGTGAAAGACAAGCACGGGTTAGAATTCAAATTCGATATCAACCCATCGCGAAAAGAAGTTCTGCTCAAGGGACTCGACGACATCGCGCAAACGCTGCTGCACGCCGGTGACATCGACGTCCACGAAAAATCGCACGCCGCCTCGGCCACCATGTTCGAAAAGGTCGACGTGAAGTACTACTCCGATGCCCATTGATACCGGCCTAGGCGTCTCCGTGACCTCTTCTCTCCGATCTCTGTGTGCTCTGCGTTAAAGCTTTTCTCTTTCTTTCCGCCGCGTCACGAAGGTCTCCACCACGGTTTAAAATAAATCCTGCCCTCGAAGATTGGCTCCGCCGATTCCGGTGCCGCCGGCGCGCCCATCAACTCCGCAATCAAAATTCCCACCACAACCATTCCCGCGCCCTTCCATCCGCGCCCGCTCAACCGCTCGTGCAGCACCACGTAGGACGTAATCACCGCAAACACCGGCTCCAGCGCGAACAGAATCGCCGCGTGACTCGCCGACGTATACTGCTGCGCCCACAACTGAACGGTGAACGCCACTGCGGTGGCAAACACCGCGCAAATCGTAATCCCCGCCCACAATTCCCAGCCCCACACAAAGCGCACTGGCTGCCAATGGATCGCGGCTCCCGTTCCAGTCATCACCCAAGCCATCACCGCGCAGCCCGCCACCTGAATCAGGCTAAGCGCCGACACCGAATGCTCCTGCGTAAAATCGCCCACCAAAATAATGTGCACGGCGTACAGGCCCGCGCCCACAAACGTCAGCACGTCGCCATAATTCAAGTAACGCATGCCTTCCGCCGGCACGGTAAGAAAATACAATCCCACGAGAGCCACAAACGCGCCTGCGTACATCCACGCGGTCAGCCGTCGTCCCCAGAAGACGCCGAGCAACACCGGCACGAGCACCACGCTCGATCCGGTCACGAATCCTGAATTCGATGCCGTGGTGTACTGCAATCCCGTGGTCTGAAACGCGTAGCCCGCAAACATAAAAAATGCTAGTCGCATCCCAGCGAAAATCTCGTAGCGGTCGATCCTCGTCAGTACTCGCGGGCGAAGCAGGGCCATCAATCCCGCCGCCACGGTGAAGCGCACCGCGAGAAAGATGAACACCGACGCATGATCCAGCGCGTTCTTGACCACCACAAACGACACGCCCCAGATCAGCGAGCAGAACATCAGCGACAGATCTGCTTTTATTTTGCGATCCATTCCCACCAACCCGTTTTCTGCCCCGCCAGTGTATCCGCAAATCACTGTTCTTCTATGTGATTCGCGTCTGTTTTCTCTGCGCCCTCTGCGTCAAATCTTTTTCCTCTTACACGTAACCGGTCCTGTCCTATTGACTCAGCAGCTCGTTCCTATACATTCTGATTCCATGGCCCGCCAAACCCGCCCGCTCCTGCAATTCGCGATATTGTTCGCGCTGGTTCTGCTCATCCCGCGGGCTCTACCCGCCAAAGACACCTGGAATGAGGTCCAGTCGCCAAACTTCACGGTGATTACCAACGGCGGAGTAAGTGAGGCACGCAAAATCGCCGGCCAGTTCGAGCAATTTCGCGAGCTTTTCAAGACCATTTTTCCGAATATGCGGCTGGAACTGGGAAAGCCGCTGGTGCTCTTCGTACTCAAGAACGAAGACTCCATGAAGCTTTTTCTACCTGGGTACTGGGAAGTAAAAGGCCGCGTGCACCCGGATGGAATATATGTTCCTGGGGAAGATAAGCATTTCGTCGCGGTACGGACCGATGTGCAAGGAGATTTTCCCTACCACGTTGTCTACCACGAATACACTCACGCGTTAATGAATCTCAATTTTCAGGGCTTACCGATTTGGTTCGGCGAGGGTCTTGCCGAATATTTTGGAAATGCCACGCTGACGGACAAAGACGTTACGGTCGGAAGGGTACCGCTCTACCACCTGCAGGCCATGCAGCAAAACAAACTTATTCCCGTGGAAACCCTGCTGGAGGCTGACCACAGTTCTCCTTATTACAACGAGCAAAATCGGGCGTCTATTTTTTATGCAGAGTCTTGGGCCATTGTGCATTACCTGATGCTTGATCCTGAAGCGGCCAAGAAAAAGCTCCTGTTCAATTTCCTTACCGCTTGGAATGCCAGTGGAAATCAGGTTCAGGCTGCCCAGCAGACATTCGGGGATTTAAAGAAGTTTGGCTCCACGATGGAAGCCTATGCGCGGCAAGAAACTTTCTACCACGTCACTTACAAGGTTGCTCTGCACGTGGAACCCAAAGATTATGGCGTTCGCGTACTTTCCCCCGCCGAAGCCGATGCCGCGCGTGGCGAGTTCTACGTCCACACGCAGCGGCCGAGAGAAGCGCAGACCGCTCTGGACGCTGCACTTCAGGAGGATCCCAGCCTGCCTGCGGTGCACGAAGGCCTGGGTGAACTGGCCTTATCCCGGCAGGATCTGGATACCGCCGAAACTGAATTCGCGCGCGCCATCAAACTCAACTCCACAAATTTCATTTCATATTATTTCGACGCCCGTTCCTACATGCGCCACGGCATGGTTTCGTTTGAGGATTACGCCGGGGTGGTCGCTGCTCTCGAAAAATCCATCACCATGAATCCGAATTTCGCACCTGCTTACTCGATGCTGGCATCGGTCTATGCCACGCGCCCGGAGACACACCAGAAGGCTCTCGCGGCCGGTCGCAAGGCGGTGCTCCTCGAACCCGGCAATCTTAGCTACGCTGTCGCCTACGGGTATGTGCTGCTGCATCTTGATCAAACTGCCGACGCAAAGACACTCGCCGCGCGTATCCAGGCCGCTGCCAAAACTCCGTCCGAGCAATCGCAAGCGCTGCAATTTTCCCAGGCGGTTACCAGTCGCGAGGTTTACGACCAACAGCGCATTGCCGACGCCGCCAAAAAGGATCATCCCGAGCCTTCGGTCTACACCGGCACGACGCACGTGCCGACAAAGGACATCACGATCACGCCGCAAAATGCGCCAGCGTCTTCGGACCCCAACACGCCTTCGCAAATTGGTGGGAATCCCACGCGAACTGGCCCGCGCGATTATTCGCTGGAGGGGAGAATCACCGCAGTGGATTGCGCCCCTGCGGGAGAAGGGAAAGTCACGCTGACAGTCAACTCAGTGCTGATGAAATTTCACTACACCGATTTGTCCAAGGTGCAGGTCACGTCAGTCGGCAAAACTGCGAATGGCGCGGCGCCCGCCTGCTCCGCATGGAAGGGGCAAAAAGTGAAAATTACCTTTGAGCCTACGCAGAAAGACGACTACGACGGCGAACTGACCGCCATTCAATTCTTCTGATACATGGTGCGGCCGCCCACCACAGTCTGCAGCACCAGGGTCTTCAACAAATCCTTGGCCGGAACTTTGGTTACGTCCTGGGACAGCACAATGAAGTCTGCAAACTGTCCAACTTTAATTTGCCCTTTGCGGCCTTCTTCAAATTCCGCGTAGGCTGAACCTGTCGTGTACGCCTGAATGCATTCGTCCAGCGAGATTTTCTCTTGAGGTTGCCAGCCACCCGCTGGACCGCCCTCCGGCAACTCGCGCGTCACGCACGCATACAACCCGCGAAACGGATTGATCGGCTCCACGCTGTAATCGGTGCCGAAGGCCAGCTTGGCGCCAGATTTTTGCAGGGAGTTCCAGGCGTACGCGCCCTTGACCCGTTCCGGTCCGAGCCGTTGTTCCGCCCAGCGCATATCGTTGGTCTGGTGCGAAGGCTGCATCGACGCGATCACGTTCAATTTTGCGAAGCGCGAAATATCCTCGGGAGCAACCACTTGTGCGTGCTCGATGCGATCGCGCCTCTCGCGTGGGCCATTCACGCGAACCACCGACTCGAAAACGTCCAGCGCCACGCGATTCGCCTTATCCCCAATGGCGTGAAAGGCCAGTTGAAAGCCAGCCTTGTCGCGCTCCAGCGCCATGGCCTTGAGTTTTTCCGGGTCGATGTTCATGAAGCCGCTGGTCGTGGCATCGTCGGAATACGGTGCCAGCATCGCGGCCGTCCGCGTTCCGAGGGCTCCATCCGTAACCATCTTCAGTGCGCCAGTCTTCAACCATGGATCCGACGTGCCAGCCTCAGAACGCCGATTCTCCAGTTCATGCAGCGGATCCATGAAATGCAGCCACTCCGTAATGCGCGCCGACAATTTCTTTTCGTTCTTCAGCTCCAGATACACCAGATAGTCTTCCCACTCCGAATTATCTTGCGCTGATGTCACACCATTCCGCGCCAACTCCTCCAAGACCAACTCGATTCCCTTGCGCCGGTCCTCGTTGGAAGGATCAGGGATGCGCTGCTCCACAAGCTCCATGGCGCCGTCTTCCTTCAGCATTCCCGTCGGCTCGCCGTCCTCAAAGCGCTCAATCTCGCCACCGCTGGGATTCGCGGTGTCCTTGGTAATTTCCGCCTTCTTTATCGCCAACGAATTGGCAACCGCCACGTGTCCGGAGATGTGCATCAGGAAAACTGGATTGTTTGGCGCAACTTCATCCAGTTGCAGCCGGCTGGGAAATTTCTTGTCAGCCCACAAAGTCTGATCCCATCCGCTACCCACAATCCACTGGCCCGGTTGATGTTTTGCAACTTCGTCCTTCAGTAGTTTCTGAATTTCCGCGATGGAAGTCGTTCCGTTCAGCGCCAACGACAATTTCTCGCGACCCGCTCCGCCCAGATGCGTGTGCGCATCATTGAAGCCGGGCATCACGAATCTGCCCTTCAACTGAATCGGGTCTTCCGCCTGCGCCCCGCCGCAATCCAGCAAAATGTGTTCAATGGTCCCGACACACAAAATCTTTTCGTCGCGCACCGCGATGGCCGAAGCCCATGGCTGTTTTGGATCGTTGGTGTAAATTCGCCCGTGCAGGTAAAACGTGGTTTTGTGCAGCGGCGGTTCTGGTGGGGCTGTTTGAGCCAGCATCGCTTGGCCGGCTATTCCGCAAATCGCAGCAAAAATTAAACCTCGCAGCACTTGCGTACCGCCGCATGCCGCCATCACTGGCCTTTCTCCGACGCCACGCCCGCCGAACCGAGCAGCGTCAACAGCACTCGCTTCAATCCCAGTTCTCTTCCCGCCGGTTCGTACCATTCCTGGAGCGAATGTGCACCGCCGCCATTTCCGCCCGCGCCAATCGCGATCGCGTCAATTCCCAGTGACAACGGAATGTTCGCGTCGGTCGACGAACGCTCCAACCGCGACTGATTCCCAACGAAATCGTCGGCCGCGCGCAGTGCCGAAAGCAGTGCCGCATCCGCCGGCAATTCCCCTCCAGGCCGGCTGCCAATGTTGGTCAACTTCCATTCCAACTTGCCACGGTTGCGTTCCCGCGCATTGTCCATCTCATCCTTCACGCCCGCTGCCATACATTCGCGCAGCGCCGTTTCCAGACGTACCAGTTCATCTTCGCTTTCGGAACGCAAATCCACCTTAAGCTTTGCTTCGTACGGAATCGAATTTACCGACGTGCCGCCTTCCACTTGCCCAAGATTAAACGTCGTTCGCGGCGCCACCGGCACTTTCGTGTTGATGAAGCGAACCGAGCCCCGCACCAGTGCATTAATGGGATTCGGAATTCCAAAATCGGACCAACTGTGCCCGCCCGGCCCGGTAATCACCACTTCCATGCGTCGCGAAGCTAGTGCCTTGGTCGTGACGTGGTCCACGCCCGACCCGTCCAGCACAATCACCGCGCGCAATTTTGTCCGGTACGCATCGATCAACGCGCGCATTCCGCGCAAATTCCCTTCCCCTTCTTCTCCCACATTCGCCGCAAACAAGATCGTGCGTTGTGGCCGCACCTTGGCCACATGCATGGCACGTGCGATTGCCACCAACGCCGCCAGGCCCGTGCCATTGTCGGAAATTCCCGGGGCCACCAGACGATCGCCTTCCTGTTTAACGCGGACTTCGGTACCCTCCGGAAACACCGTGTCCAGGTGCGCCGTGATCATCACTATTTCTTTATCGCTGGCGCCACGCAGCTCGCCAATCACGTTGCCAATCTTGTCGGATTGCACGGTGAGGCCCTGCTCCGTGAGCAAGGCTTTCACGGCGGCGGCTCTTTTTTGTTCCTGAAACGAAGGTGCGGGAATTTCTGTGAGGCGGGATTGCTCGTCGTTAATCCAAGTAACGTTTTTCTCAAGCCACTCCAGCGCCACGCGCACTTGCGCTTGGTCGGCCAGCGTGTACGAACTGAACGGGCGCGCCACTTGCGAGACCACCGATGAGCGTATCGGCATGACGAAGAGAATAACGCAAAGCGCCGCGCGTTTCACTGTACTTAAAGGCAGCTTGCCCTTAATTTCTAAGCCGCCACTCACATTCTGGAGACTCTGAGGTCGCACCCGCAGAGTTTACTTCATTACCGAGGGGTTCGATGCTCGCGCTTAAGAATCGCCCGACTTGGTTTTGTACGGTGCTTTACCGCGACGCTCCGGTTTCCGCCGAACAGCCTTAGGCGACAGCCCCGGGCGCGGCGCACAAGGCGTGGAGCTCCTCGTCCGTCAACATCCGCGAGGATTGCTTGGCGGCTTCAAAGATGCGATTCACCAGTTCGTCGGTTGCGGGAATCTTGTGACGCGCCAGCCAGTACAACACATTCGATTTCCCGCTCATCGGCCCGATTTCCACGATCTGTTCCAGCCCGAAGATATGCGCCGGCACGCCGCTATAGACCGCATCGGCCAGCGCCCGATCATGCTTGTTCAGCGCCTTGATAATCGCCGCTGCGTGCACGCCGGTTCCGGTGCGAAACGCATCGC
Organism: Candidatus Acidiferrum sp.; assembly: GCA_049691535.1. Classification (GTDB taxonomy): domain Bacteria; phylum Acidobacteriota; class Terriglobia; order Acidiferrales; family UBA7541; genus Acidiferrum. Next base: position 3,481 of record JBAVNY010000625.1, on the reverse strand, counting down.
GGCCAAACACCGGATAATTCGGAGGAATGACCGTGTGCGTCGCCTTGGCTACTTTCTCGCAATACGCCCGTAAAAACGTCAGGTCGTTCTCGATCAGCCCCATCAGGCGCAGATTTACTAGCAGCAATTCCATCGGCGTGTTGCCTACGCGCTCACCCAGCGACAGTGCCACGCCATGCACCTGGTCGGCACCCGCCGCCACGGCGGCCAGCGAATTCGCAATGGCCAAACCACGATCACGATGACCATGCCAGTCGACGCGAATTTTCTCTCCCGAGGGCTCAACCACCGTCTCCATCACAAATTTCACCAGGTTGTATGCGCCCTCTGGCGTGGCGTGACCCACCGTATCGCAAAGCACAATCGCGCGCGCCCCGCTGCGAATCGCCGTAGTGTACAGTCGCTTGATCGTCTCGGGGTCAGTTCGCACCGTATCTTCCGTTACGTACATGGACGGCAAGCCATGCTCCACCGCGAACCTCACCGCCTTTTCCGTGGTGCGTTCCAGATGCTCGACGGTCCAGTCTTCCACCAGCCGGCGAATCGGGCTGGTCCCCAAAAATGTTGCCGCTTCAATCGCAATTCCGACGCGCTGCGAAATTTCCGCGATCGGTCGGATGTCTGCTTCCAGTGTCCGTGCCGCACAATTCGGCTTGATGCGCATGCGATTGCTGGCAATTTCGCGCGCCAACGCTTCCACATGCTCCACCGCGCGTGGCCCGGCACCGGGCAGACCGATATTTACGGAATCGATTCCCACCGCTTCCATCAGGTGCAGGATTTCAATTTTTTCTTCGATGCTGGGATCGTGGATCGAGGGATTCTGCAGTCCGTCGCGCAGCGTTTCATCGTTTAACAGCACGCGCGTTCCCGGGCGGATCGCCGTCTTTTCGGCAACATTCCAATCGTAAATCAGGTCATTGTGGGACATGGCGGAGCGACCTCCCTGCCCAACTAATATCGTACCGTGTAACTATTTGGCTGCTGCTGCGGGTCGGGCTTATAAATCGTCTGGCAAAATTCACAGCGATACACTTCCGCACCATTCCCCACCACCGCCGCAACCTTCGCCGGAAAATCAAACCAGCGCTTCAAATGCCCCGCACAAAGTTTCCCTTTGTCATTCTTTTCGTCGCAAGCCCGCTGCTTCGGCTTCCGCGTTTTGATCTTCGGCCCCACTTCTTCCACCGCGGCTGCGGCCACGGGCACGGACGCCTCATGAAGCTCTGTTTTCGATTCTTCAGCCACCGGTTTACTCTGGTCAGCCACTCTTCCTCCCGACTATTCAATCTTTCTTCTCTGCGAACTCTGCGTCTCCTCTTCTCCGGCCTCTGCGTTAATCCTTTCTCTTCTCCGCCAGCTCGTGATCCCGGAAAACCGTCTTCATTGCCGCGCGCGCATTGCGAATCCGCGTCGCCCATCCGCCCGCGAACTCAAACTGCAGAAAGGCGTCTGCAGCCTTCTGCAACTCGCTTCCATAACGATACCACCATGGCTTTTCCATGCCCGGCAGCCGGTCCACATCCACATACTTCACGTTGACCATCTCCAACAATCCAACTTTTCCGTGGGTCCGTCCCCAGCCGCTCAGCCCGCATCCGCCATGCGGCGCCTCGACAATCGCAAATCCGCTGATCGCATCATTTACCATCACCGTGCCCGCGTGCAGCCGCGCCGCCACCACTTTGCCCTTCTCGGTGTCATCGGTCCAGACGCTGGCGGCCAGTCCAAACTCGCAATCATTTGCCAGCGCGATGGCCTCTTCGGCATCGCGCACCACGCAGATCGACAATATCGGCCCAAACGTCTCGTCCTGAAAAAGCTTCATGGTCGAGTTCACGCCTTGAATCACGGTAGGCTCGAAAAAGTTTGGCCCAAGATCCGGCCGCGGACGTCCACCACACAAAACTCTTGCGCCCTTTTGCACCGCATCGGCAATCAAGTCGCTCATCCTTTGCACATGCTGTGGACGAATCAGCGGACCAATTTCTGTTTCTGGAGCGCTTCCGGGGCCGAGCCGCAGCTTTTTCGTTTTCTCCACACACTTGCGCACAAACTCTTCGGCCACCGCTTCTTCAACAAACAGTCGTTCGACCGACAGACACACTTGACCGCAATTGGTGAAGCTACCCCACACCGCTGCGCTCGATGCCACTTCCAGATTCGCGTCCCGCAATACCAGCATCGCGTCTTTTCCACCTAGTTCAAGCACGCTGGGCAGCAGCAGCGGCGCGCACGCCTCCGCAACATGTCGCCCTGTAAACACGCTTCCTGTGAAGAACACTTTGTCTGGCCGCGCGTCAATCAGCGCTTGTCCAACTTCGCCTCCACCTTGCAGCACGGTAACCAGGTCCGTGGGAAATCCCGCATCGCGAAACAGCTTTTCGATAAGCACGCCGCATTCCGGAGTGAAGTCGCTGGTTTTGCAAAGCGCCGCGTTGCCAGCCATCACCGCGGGAATTATCTGACTCACCGGAATGGCCAGCGGGTAATTCCACGAACTGATGATCGCGAGCACGCCTTTTGGCTCGTAATAAATTGTTCCCAGCTTGGCTTTGGCCGCGGTGTTGTGGTGCGGAACACCTTCCGGTCTCAGCAAATCCGCACCTTGCCTGGCGAAATAATCCGCGGTATCGAGCGACACAAACACATCCGCGAACAACGCTTCCACGCGCGGTTTGCCAGACTCGCGAACCACCACGTCAGCCAGCGTGTTGCGTACTTCCAGAATTTTTTCTTTCAACACCGCAATGCGGGCGCATCGTTCTTCCACCGGCACGCCAGCCCAGGCCCGTTGCGCGACTCGCGCTTTCGCCAGCAATTGCGGCACGGCCAGCGGCGACGTCCGTACAAACGACCCACAAACTCGGCCGCTCGCCGGATCGATTGACGCTACCGTATCCATCGTGACTGGATTCGCTACCATGTTCTGGATTCTAGCTGAAATCCCGACCCTCATCAGCAGTTCTCTGCGTCCTCTGCGCTCCTGGCTCTGCGCCCTCGGCGTTAAATCTTTTCCGTCTCCGCCTCAACGCCACCAACCCTCCACTTCTCCTCGTGCTCCACGCACACCATGCACAACCCTTGCGGTGGCACCGTCGGTCCCGACTTCGACCGGTCTCGCAGCTCATACAACTTCTCAATATCCTCAGGCTTCAATTTTCCTCGACCCACATCCAACAACGTCCCCATCATCTTGCGCACCATGTACCGCAGAAACGAGCGCCCGTGCACGGTGAACCACAACTCTTCCCTATCGTCGGTTCGCTTCAATTCTGTCGCATAGATTTCCCGCTCCATGTTTCGCTCTTTATCGTCGTCTTCCGATCCCGTCGATGCCGCGAACGAAGTGAAGTCATGCCCGCCCACAAAGCGCGCCGCCGCATAACGCATGGCGTCTTCGTCCAAGGGAAACGGATAATGCAGCACATATCTCCACGCAAACGGCGGCACCACTTTGCCCCGATACAATCGATACCGG
>JBAVNY010000624.1:0-7221 GCA_049691535.1 Candidatus Acidiferrum sp. | reverse complement strand
CATAATGAAGGGGACACCCTGCTACTGCCGAGCAGAAACCAATCTTGGCTCGGCAACGGAAGTCATGTGGAATGCAAACTGCGGATTCCTGCCGGTCGAGTCGGCTGACGGAAAGGTGATTGGTGTGATCACAGACCGTGACATCTGCATCGCGTTGGGCACAAGGAATCGTCCAGCCGGAGAAGTCACCGTCGCTGAAGTGCTGACGGGCAAGCTGTACTCTTGCTCACCGGACGATGATATCCACATGGCGTTGCAAACACTGAGGGAAGCTACCGTACGTCGACTGCCAGTGGTATCGCACAACGGAACGCTCGTCGGCGTGCTTTCGATGGATGATATTTTGCTACGCGCCGAACCGAGCAGACTTGGAAAAGAACCTGAACTGTCGAGTGATGAAGTTGTAAGAACATTCCGGTCGATTACACGACAGTACGCTCCGGAAGTGGCGGCAACGCGAATTGCAACCGCTTAGCACGGGAAGCGCAGCGTATAAAGGCGTATGTTGGATAGATGACGTTGAGGGCTAAATGCCCATCCTTGAAATTTCCGCGCTTCGTTTGGCTGCCGCAACTGGCATTGGCTTACTGATCGGAGCAGAGCGCGAACGGCGCAAAGGCAGCGGTTTGCGGCGAGGAGCCGCTGGTGTAAGGACTTTTGCTCTTGCGGCCTTGGCCGGCGCGCTCAGCAGTTATCTTCAGAGTGAAGCTCTGCTCATCGTCGTTGCAGCTGCAGCTGTGCTCTTCTCGGCGCTCCCTTATACCCGCACCGCGAGAAAAGACCCCGGGCTGACCACAGAATTCGCTCTCGTGGTGACGGTCCTTCTCGGCGCATTGACCATGGAGAATCCGGTGCTCGCGGCGGGGCTCTCGGTGCTCACAACGATTCTTCTTGCTGCGAGGGAACGTCTGCATAGCGCGCTCAAGAATCTTCTTTCTGAGCAAGAAGCGCACGACGCACTCGTATTTTTAGCCGCAACACTGGTGATCCTGCCCATTGTTCCGAATCACGCCCTCGGCCCATTTCACACGTTCAACCCACATAAGATTTGGGAACTCGTCGTCCTGGTTATGGCGGTCGGCGCGGCGAGTTATATTGCCTTGCGGGCACTGGGATCTCGTCTGGGATTGGCTCTGGCTGGGTTTGTTGGTGGGTTCATTTCTGCCGGCGCCACCATCGGATCGATGGGCAATCGTGCAAAGGGAAATCCTGAACTCAGAGGTGCTGCGGCTTCCGGGGCGATTCTCGCAACGGTAGCAACCGTGGTTCAGATGTTCCTTGTTCTTCTGGCCACAAACGTTGTGACGTGCCGTGCTGTGGCAATGCCGTTGCTGTTCGCGGGAATTGTCGCTATTGGATACGCATTGATTTTCATTGGACTCTCTTCGAACACTGCAACGGGCAATGATCCTACGGCCGGACGAGCGTTTGACCTGCGACTGGCGTTCTGCTTCGCGACGACGGTCACGGTGATTCTTTTTCTTTGTGCTTACCTGAATCAAAGATATGGCAATCGCGGGCTTCTTCTGGGGGCAGCGCTGGCGGGATTTGCAGACACACATGCGACGGCAATTTCCGTCGCTTCGCTCGTTTCTGCGGAAAAGCTCGCTCCTGAGTCAGCAGTTCTCCCTATCTTGCTTGGGTTCGCGACGAATACCGTAACAAAGGCGGTGGTTGCCTTCGCCGTAGGCGGCTATCGATTTGGACTAAGAATTCTGCCCGGTCTGATTGCCGTCTTGCTGGCAACCTTCTTCGGCATGTGGCTGGGAAAACCATGAATAGCATGTCACACAACAGAGCAGGGTCCGTTTTCCTCTTATGCCTCACGCTTATTGCTCTCTACGGTTGTTACCTGCTGGTTGCGCCTTTCTTCAGGCCGATTTTATTTGCGTCGGTTGTGGCCATACTGTCTTACCCATTGCATTCGAAGATTCGCCTCCGAGCGCGAAATCAGACAGTCGCGGCCTTGTTGAGTACCCTGATCGTCATTTTCCTGATTGTCCTTGCTTCTGTTTTGTTAGGGCGAGCTCTCGCATCGGGAGTCCATGAAATCTACGATTCACTCGGCGCCAGCGGGAACGGGAGTGAGCGGCTCGGACTTTATCTCGTTGGTCTGTCGGAGCGGGCCGTGATCTTCGTGGGGAGGTACCTCCCGATTTCTTCTCCTGACTTACGCACGGCGGCGATGAATCAAGTTCAAAAAGGTGCCGCCTTGGTTGTTAGCTCTACGGCCGGATTGGTTGGAGGAATCGGTTCGGCTGTTGGGAATGCTCTGATTTCCTTTTTTATCTTGTTCTTCCTTTTTCGAGATGGCAGGAACATCTTGCGCCGCGGCTATGTATTGCTCCCCCTCAGAGTGGACCAAGTGCGAAGGTTGTATGCCCGCATCAAAGAGACGCTCCAAGCGATTGTGTACGGGAGTATCGCGATGTCTGCTCTGCAGGGAGTTTTGACCGGCATTGCCTTCTGGGTTTTGGGACTGAGTTCTCCGATCCTTTGGGCGATCGTCACCACTCTGTGCGCTCTCATTCCGGTGATCGGGACCGCCTTGGTCTTGGCACCTGCGATTTCCATGCTTTTGTTCAGCGGTCACTGGGTAAAAGCTCTGATTCTCTTGGTCTGGGGATTGCTGGTTGTTCATCCCATCGACAATGTCGTGCGCCCTTACCTGATAGGAGAACGAACCAAGCTCTCCACCCTTTTCGTGTTCTTCGCCATCCTAGGTGGTCTCCGAACCTTCGGTGCCATGGGCGTTTTCATTGGTCCAATGATCCTAGCGGCAACCCTGGCTCTGGTTAGTTTTCTTCGCGAAGAAAATCGTCAAGGACGGCTAGGCTTCGGGCTGTCGGAAGCCAAGTCTCCGTGACAAAGCGAAAACTAGGATTTTCCAGGATCGCGTGACGGATCCCGCGAACAAAAGGTGAATATCGGAGAGAAGTTGGCTCTCGTGCTTCATCGCAACTTGCTGATATTCCTCGGAAAGCTTCCGCGCCGGTAAAATGTGATGAAACAATACAGATGCCTGTCAACCGAAAGGTCTGAGGTTCGAGTACTGCTCTGTACGAGAAGATGTCCCCACTGATAGCGGTGTCTACCCTCCTAATTCCGGTGCACTCTGGGTGCACTATCTGGGGGAGACTTATCGAGATTCTCTCGGTGCCGCACATCAGATGCTCTATATCTTCACGGCGTGGACGCAATCGCGGCGCTTCGAGGTTCTGAGGGGTTGAGACAAGCGTGAGCGCTAACTTGGCAGGGTAAAAGTATAGTGTCGCCTCTAGGGTCCCCAACGGTTCGTAACCCCTCGCGGTTTGCCCGCCCTCCGTCCAGAACTGGTCGCAACCGCCGCTGAAGTTTGCAACTTCCACCAGCGGACTTCTGTCCAGCGTCGCAGACCGGCAGCCAACAACCCCGTCCGTCCAACCTGCGGAATTTCTGCCAAGTATGGAGCAACAGTTCAGCCCTTTCTTGAGAGCAGTAAGAGATTGTGGAGTGTTTCTGGCCTTACATAATTGTGCTACCCTCACTTCCAATCCTGTTCGCCATAGGCTCAAACAGCAGTGAAGGAGCAGCCCATGGGCAATCGAAATCGCGCGGTACCGCTACTAGGAGTTTTCACATTCGGCGCGCTCTTAATCTCAGCGGCAAGTAAACCGCAGGCCGGTACATCCCGTTCCAGCGAGGTAAAGTCAACCAGCAACCTCGGCGGTCAGGTACCTGCATCGTTCGATCAGGATGTGGCAAGGGTCGTTGCGGAAATTGATCGGATTGAGGCCGACACCCTCAGGGAGATGAAAGACACTTCGCTCGATCGCCAGGGGCAGGTCCGCACCTTGGGAAAGCTACTGCTCTTCGATAAGCATCTCTCGGTCAATCAGAACGAGGCGTGCAGCTTTTGCCATACGCCAGAGACGGGATTCACCGGGCCGGTCCAATCGTTGAATCTGACGACTGTGTCGTATCCCGGATCGGTGAGAGCGCGGTTCAGCAATCGCAAGCCGCAAAGCTACATGTACGCGCCCTTCTCTCCGGTGCTCCACTACAATGCACTGCAGGGTGACTTTGTTGGCGGGAATTTCTGGGATATGCGCGCGACCGGCTATCGCTTGCAGAACCCAAGCGCCGAACAAGCGCAGGGGCCGCCGACGAATCCGGTAGAAATGGGATTGCCGGATTCGGCTTGTGTTGCGTACCGCCTTTCCCAGGCTCCTTATCGTAAGCTTTTTGAGACGGTGTGGGGGATGGACTCGTTCAATATTCAATGGCCTTCCGACGTGGAAAAAGTCTGTACGACTCCCGGGCCGCCACCCGCGAATGATCAGTACCCGGTCCACCTCAGCGTGGCAGACCGAGCGCGGGCTGACCATGCCTATGACGGCTTCGCCTTGGCGATCTCCGCGTACGAGTTCTCACCAGAGGTGAGTCCCTTCACATCCAAGTACGACTACGTCCAGGCAGGAACGGACCAATTCACGCCGCAGGAAAAATTGGGCTACGAGCTGTTCCGCGGCAAGGCGCGATGCAACGAGTGTCATCGCGATGGCGGGCCCGGCGAAGAGCCTCTCTTTACGGACTTCACGGCCAGTAATCTCGGCGTCCCCAGAAATCAGGGATTACAGATTTACTACGAGGGACCTGACCAACGTGGCTACACTCCTAACCCCGCCGGAGACGCTTATGTCGATAGGGGAGTCGGATCGTTCCTGCGCACGCTGCAAAGCGATAGCGGCCAACTGAATCCTGATTCAGAGTGGATCAAGCTCGCGCCGAAGTTCGACGCTAAGTTCCAAGTAGCCACTTTGCGCAATGTCGATATGCGTCCAAGGCCTGACTTCGTGAAAGCCTACATGCACAATGGCTTTTTCAAGAGCCTGAAAGAAGTGGTGCACTTTTACAACACGCGGGATGTTCTGCCCAAGTGCGCAGCAGGTGATCCCGGCGAAAAGGTCACATGCTGGCCAGCGCCCGAGGACTCAACCAACCTCAACAAACGACAACTCGGCAACCTTAAGCTAACGGACCAAGAGGAAGATGCCCTCGTTTCTTTCCTGAGGACCCTCACCGATGGCTACAAGGTCCCGAACCAACGAGCCGCAAAGTAGTTTCTAGCCGCGCGTGTGAGCCCGCCACGCCTATCCAAGATTCGACTGGCCGCGCACTCTGAAAGTTCTATAAAACGGGGTTCGATGAGATGGGACCGCAAAGGATCTTCGCGAAACCTCGTTTCCTCGAAGCGGACTGGCTCGCTTCTCAGAACTGCGTCAATGTGCTGATGTCGAAGCTGGAAGCCGGCCCGCGACGCGACACAGTGCAGTGGCTCACACCTTTCCTCGTCCCTAGTCTTCTAACGTAATTACCGGTCTGGACACTATTAACAAAGGTGATGCGACAACGTACGAATAGCTGTTCTGCCTCGTTCGCAACGACGAGGTCGCCGGTTCGATCCCGGTCTCGTCCACCAAATTCCCAATTTAAAATATTTCTTGAGATATCAAATCCAGGGCCACGATCAGTCGGGCTGCTTATCCGTGTCATCGTCATGCGCCCGCCCGAGCGCAGGGAGGTACCGGCCGAAATTCAATTCGAAGTCGCTCCGAACACCGTAACCGAGACTACGGACCTTGGCACCGCGCGCCTTTGCACTCAGGCGCATAAGGGCAGTAGCACCTGAAGTGTGTCTGACCAGAAACTAACAGGGCCACCGGCATGCCTAAAATGGCGATGGCCCCGGAAGGACACTTTCGGAATGTCACTCAGAGAATTGGCGGAGTGCAGCCCACATTCTGCGGAACAGCAGGTACCGTGAGTACAGTGATGTCGGGATAGCTATAAGCATGGTGGATGGCGTCGGAATTCTGTATGCCGGCAAACCACTGCAGCAGTGCTTCGTTCTGGGGGCTCCAGGTGGCGCCGTTCAGTTGAATCGGGTAAATCGCATTGGGAAGACCCTCGATCACGTCGCCAGTCTCGAGATTGTTCTGACAGTTTCCATTGGGGCTTAGCCACCAGGGAGTGGCGTTTCCACCAAAAGGATCGTTGAAGGTTTCCGAGAGTTCGTGACTCAACGCGGTAATGTCCGCAAAGCCGTTAAAAAGCCCATTCGTGATCCAACTGGAATAGTTGAGTACGTAGCGCCTCTCCTGAAATCCATTGGTTGGATCGCCGGGCTCTAAGTCGTAGGTGTGGTAGCCGAGAACGCAGCACTGCGTCGGATCCCCGTTAAAGTACAAATACGTATTGGGGAAAAGAAACGTAGCGATATCTTTAGTGCGAACTTCACCTGCATTTTCCGCGGCGCCGACGGGAGTGGTTGTATCAATCGGAATTGTTGGGAACAGAGCGTTGCCAAAGGTGCCGCTGTCCACAAGAACATACAGGCAGCACGAGCCATCCGAATTGAGGGCGAACCGATAAGTGCCCCTGATCAGCACCATGGTCCGCGGCGTGACCGCGCGGGGCCTGAGAATCGTGTGCCACTCCGCGTCCGATCTATGGAAGAACTCGGCGCGCATCAGCGCGTCCGTAAACTGAGTTGGCTCCTCGCTGGAATCATATTGCACCTTGGAGAAAACCGGCGAAGCAAGCACAGGAGCAACATACTGAGTGGCATCGTAATAAAGGCGGTGGCCGTTCACGTAGCGGGGAGAGCCATCGGCGTTGCGGAGGTCGAGACTGACCGGGACAACGGGGGCGTTAATCCAAGTCTTTTCTCCATTCCAGTCCTGTTCGTTGCCTTGGCCAAAGGGAGCATGGCCGACCATCGTGTAGGGAAACGCAAATTGGAAATAGCCGGGAGCGATGGCATACGGTGCACCCTGTGCGCTTTCGTAGAAATAACTGGTCCAGTTCGCTACGGAATCGACCCCGAGTGTGCCGCCGCTGCTTTGCCTTCCTAATACCCCGCCGCCACCGTCAGCGTTTCGAGTTGGATGAAAAGTGCCTGGGGTTACTGTTTTGAGGAAGCTCGCAGTGAGTTGATCCGATTGCAAACTTGCCGGTCCTTGGGCCACTGCAGAGCCTGGAACGAGCAAACAGATAACGAAGAACACAAAGATCACAAAACGCATATGCGCCTCCATAGTTTTGGTATCTAGGTTTTGGGACAGAATCTGCCGACCATTCCTCGGCAGGCGAAGCGGCACGACTATACAGAAGTCACACTCTGGTTACAACATACTTAAGAAACGCCTTATAAACTCTGCCGTGAGCCTGTCCTGTTGC
>JBAVNY010000623.1:0-1901 GCA_049691535.1 Candidatus Acidiferrum sp. | reverse complement strand
CGGTTCACATTGAGTTGCGGCTTGCGAGTACGCAGTCATCCGATTCCTTTACTCGCGCCGGGATAGCTCGTATAGTCGAGGCATAGGTGCTTTCCAAATTTTGCCAGTTTTGAGGTTCGCCGATGTTCGCTTGGATCATTCTGATTGGTCTGGTTCTGATCGTTGTGTTCGCCATTGCGATGTACAACGGATTGGTTCGCCTGAAGGTGCAGGTCGACAACGCCTGGGCAGACATTGACGTCCAGCTCAAGCGCCGCTACGACTTGATTCCCAATCTCGTGGAAACCGTCAAGGGTTACGCCGCCCACGAAAAAGGCACCCTCGAAGCGGTCATCAACGCCCGAAATCGCGCCATGTCTGCCACCGGACCCGCCGACAAGGCCGAAGCGGAAAACATGCTTTCCGGGGCACTGAAAAGTTTATTCGCGCTCTCCGAGGCTTACCCGCAACTTCGCGCCATCGAGAGTTTTACATCTCTGCAAAATTCGTTGACTCAGATCGAAGACACGGTCCAGAACGCCCGGCGCTATTACAACGCCGTGGTCCGCGACCTGAACACCAAAATTCTGCAATTCCCCACCAACATTTTTGCCGGGATGCTGGGCTTCAAACAGCGCGAATTCTTTGAGGTTTCGGCGCCTGCGGAACGCGAAGCGCCTAAAGTCAGCTTCGGCACCCCCGCGGCGCCTTCTGCCTGATTCATCCACGCGAAGGGTTCCCATGACCACGCGTCGCAACGTCTCTCGCTGGCTCTCCACGCTCGTCGCTTCGCTGTGCTTCTTTCTGGTTTGCAGTGGCACGCTCGCCGCAAAAGATCGCCATCTCCAAAAATTCTATTCGGATATCAATGTGCTTCCGAATGGCGACGTCGACGTGACGGAGAACATCACGTTTCGCTTCGTTGGCGGCCCCTGGCAGGGCATCTACCGCGACATCCCCGTGGAATACGTCGGGCAGAGCGGCATGAATTACTCGCTGTTCCTCGATGTAAAGCATGTCACCGATGAGAATGGCGACAAGTTGCGATACGAGACCAGCCGCGAACGTCACCTCCTCAAGATCAAGATCTTTATCCCCAACGCGGATAACAGTACGCGGACCGTCTCCGTCGAGTACGTCGTCACCGACGCGCTGCGCTTCTTCGAGGACCACGACGAGCTCTATTGGAATGTCACCGGCGACGAGTGGCCAATTCCCATCGAGAGCGCCGGCGCACACATTGTGTTTCCGTCGAATGTCACCAACTTGCGCGCCAATGCATTCACGGGCGCGTATCGCAGCAAAGGACATGACGCCACCGCTGAAGTGAACGGGACCGGCGTTGACGTTAGCACCACTGGCCCGCTTGGAATCCGCGAAGGCCTTACCGTGGCGGTCGCGTTTGATAAGGGCGCGATTGCCGAGCCTTCTCCGGCGTCCAAGTTCTGGCGCACGCTGCGTAGCAACTGGCCGCTCATCCTTCCGGTCATGGCGTTTTTTCTGATGTTCTGGTTGTGGTGGACGCGCGGCCGCGATCCTCGCCTGCGCCCGATTGCTGCGCAATATGAACCACCAGACAAGCTCACACCCGGCGAAGTTGGCACGCTCATCGACAACTCCGTGGACATGCGCGATATCACCGCCTCCATCGTGGATCTGGCCGTTCGCGGTTACCTGGTAATCGAGGAGCAAAAGAAAGATCACCTGCTCGGGCTGACCCACACTAAGGAGTACATCTTCCATCTGAAAAAACCGCGCGCCGAGTGGACTTCCCTGCAACCGCATGAACAGGAGCTTCTCGACGGCTTCTTCAGTGGCGGAAATGCCGGCGACACTGTTTCACTCGCTGACTTGCACAACAGCTTCTACAAGAATATTCCCGACATCAAAAATAAAATATTCGGCTCGCTCGTCGGGCACGG
>JBAVNY010000622.1:0-6449 GCA_049691535.1 Candidatus Acidiferrum sp. | reverse complement strand
TTTTGCATCCTTATCCCACAGCTCGCTTCCACGCCACTCATCCAAGGTGGGAGCCGTATGCGTAGAAGCGCCCGTACGGATCTGTGCGGGGGGCGATCAGTGATGATCGTCCCTACCGCGTCACTTGGCAACGGCTTAGACAACAGAACAATTCCGAGTTATGTGCTGGCAAACATGAGTGTCTCAGCTCTGAAAACATCGTTGCTCGGACTGTTGCAGCTTGCGTACGCAGATCAGAAGCGTTACGGATGCGATTTCAATTGGCAAGTAGACCGTGAGCTAAAGGCGAACGATCCGGCCAAAACGATTCTCCAGCCGAAGAACAATCTCGAATGTGGAGTGAAGATCCTGGTCAACCAGATCATCGTCCAGCACAAACCCTTGCTGACCTCTTCCGGATACTGGTCAACTTTGCGACCGGCAGGGCCGAGCTACCTTGTATTCGCCAAGTAGATGACCAATCCCCCCACTGCGTGCGGCCTCGCCATTAAGTCGACGATTAGCAATAGGGCTACGACCAAGTCCGTGCAGGACGACGCGAACAAGAGTGGAACGCCGCCCAGATAGTGTTCTCCTAGCCCTTTCGAGAACTCCTTGACTTGCTCATCCCCATCACCGCAGCGCCGGATTGTCTGGGCTGAATACGCCTGTGGGATTATCTTTCCAAATCCAGGCATGAACTAACCATTGAGTCTTAGCGATGAAGTGACCTCCTCGTTCGCGACATTGGCTCTCACCCAATCCGTGCGGGTTTTCTAAATGCGGCAGCACGCAAATATTTTCATGACGGTGCCAGACCGCCAACGATTTTGGAAATGGCGAGTTCAATGGCTGGCCGTCAGGCCCTTCGGGCGCATTCCAAAAGAAACCGACGCCTGCCAGAGAGTATCCGCCCTGCGGGGCCGAGTTCTTCACATAGAGCAAAATGGGAGGCTTCTCTATATCAAAACTGTTCGGTTCCATGGTCAGAACGTAGTGGATGCCCATTCCCGGCATATCGCCGCCCACCATCTGATATCCGTCGGCTTCCGCTGCATGCACGTCCTGGTATTTTGCCGTTGCTTGTCTGGCCCGTTGTAACTCGGCCGCAGTGTTTTTCAGTTCCGCAAATGTCAGAGCCGCGCCATTTGCGTGGGACGGGTGCGGCATCATGGTTCCCGAGGACGCTTGTTCTTTACCGACTGGCGACGTCTGCGCCACCGCGGTGAGGCTCAGCACAAAAAAGAGAGCTATCGTTCGACGGATTTCTTTCATTTGATTTCCTCCTTCTTTCTTTCTCCGAAGTTGCCGAAAATAGTGAATCCGAACCGAGATGTCGTTTTTGGTCAGCGTATAGTAAGCATTGCTGGACTGCAGTTAGATTACGTTCACACAATACAGAGCTGCCTCTGAATGGGGTCTGAATGCGCTGTTCAGGTGGCGTTCAGCATGGTTCTCGTCTCCTTGTATAAAAAGGGGAAAACATGCGGGTGCTTGTCGTAGAAGATGAGGCATCTCTAGCCAAGCAGCTTACTGCTGCGCTTCGCCGCGCGGGCTACGCTGTAGACCATGCGGCAGACGGCGAACGCGCTGACCTTCTCGGACACGATGAACGCTACGACGCTGTTGTTCTCGACTTGGGACTACCTAGAGTGGATGGGTTGACGCTGTTGCGCCGCTGGCGTGAGGCGGGGCAGGCAATGCCAGTGCTCGTGCTAACGGCGCGAGGCAGTTGGCACGAAAAGGTTCAGGGAATTGACGGGGGGGCTGATGACTACATGGCCAAGCCGTTCCGTATGGAGGAATTGCTGGCGAGGTTGCGGGCACTCATCCGGCGATCGAGCGGACAGAGCAATCCTGAACTTCGCTGCGGCCCGCTCGTGCTCGACCCGCGGTCCGGCAAAGTGACCCTCGAAGGCGCGGAGGTGAAACTGACCAGCCACGAATTTCGCGTGCTTTCTTATCTAATGCACCACAGCCAGCGCGTAGTTTCACAAAGCGAGCTCACTGAACATATTTACTCCCAGGACTTTGACCGCGATTCGAACACGGTTGAAGTTTTTGTCGCTCGCTTGCGCCGAAAGCTGGGTCCGGCCTTCATTGAGACCGTGCGAAACCTGGGTTACCGCATGAAGGCCCATCCATGAATTGGCTGCATTCTTTCCGGTGGCGAATTCTTCTCGGCACGGTTCTCTGGACGCTTGGACTGATCCCCCTAATGCATTTGTTGTTCCTCGTGGTGCATGGCCAGCTTCGTTTCATGCCTGGGTGGAGCATAGGAATTTTTCTTGTTTTTGCGACTCTGTGCATACTGGCGGGAATCTGGCAGTTCCGCGCCGGACTGTTGCCCTTCGGTCGTCTGCGTCGACAACTATCGGGTCTGCGCGATGGTTCCGGTGACAGGATCGAAGGAACCTATCCAACAGAAGTGCAGCCATTGGTGAACGATCTCAATTCCTTGTTAGAGCACCGTGAGCGGATCGTCCGGCGGGCACTGGCGAAAGCTGGCGATCTCGCACATGGATTGAAAACGCCGCTGGCGGTGCTGGCCCAGGAGGCCGAACAGTTCGAGGCTGCAGGTCAACACGAAATTGCATCCACAATCAGCCTGCAAGTTGATCGTATGCGCAGGCAAGTTGACTATCATCTGACGCAAGCCCGCGCGGCTACTCCTGGCATCGTGCCCCGTGCCCGCTGTCCCGTTCTGATTTCTGTTGAAGGGCTGACGCGAACCTTGGAGAAAATCTACGCCGCCCGCGGGCTAGCGATTGAGGTCGATGTTTCGTCCGGACATTTCATTCGTGGGCAACGCGAAGACTTGGAAGAGATGCTTGGGAATCTGTTGGATAACGCCTGTAAGTGGGCAAAGTCCAACGTCAAGATAAAATCCGTGCAGGAAAATGGTGCGGTAGTTCTGACTGTGGATGACGATGGCCCCGGCCTGCCCCCCTCTATGTGCGATCAAGTGTTGCAGCGAGGAGTGCGCGCCGACGAAGCCGCACCTGGGTCGGGACTGGGATTGGCAATCGTTCGCGATCTTGCCCAACTTTACGAGGGAACGATTACGTTGGGCGACTCACCTATGGGCGGTCTGCGCGCGAGCCTCCGGTTGCCCTCTTGAATCCCTGGCATAAGGACTTGCTCAAACCGAAGCGATCTGATTCGCGAAATGCATTTACAATTTTCCGCAAATCCATCTCACTGTGCTGACGAAAAACGCGATTTCCCTAAGCAATGATCGTCATTCCTGGTCCGGCTACCGCGTTTATCAACGACGGTACAACAGTTCTCCTAGCCTTTCGAGAACTCTTTGACTTGCTCAGCTCCATCCTGGTAAAGCAATTGCTCAAGTTCAGCTCGATAGTCACTATCCAGCTCGGAGACACCCACCAGAATCTTCCCGTTCGTGACTTCGGGGTCATAAAGGCGCTTTTTGTAGCTAGGCAGCCCTGTGGCGATCACGAATGCCACAATCGTGGTTAGAATCGCCCCCAGCATCATCAATTCATACATAATGATTCCCGTGGGCCACATGGCCACAATCGGCATGCCGCCCGTTGGCAGCGGATAGCTGCGTTGCGTGAAGGCAGAAAGCGCGTATCCCACTGCTGCTCCAACAAGCGCTCCAAGCGGCGCGAGCCACGGCATCCGTGTCCGCTCTTCTTCCCATCCGAAGCCCTCTTCCTCTAGCGGCTCGGAAGACATGATGACGATCGCTTTCGGGTCGACGTGAAAGCGCGAACTTGCTGCACGCAGGGCTGTCAACGCGCGTCGCGCGGAATTTGCATCAGGAAAAAGTCCGTAGACAGCATTCATGGATTCGTCCAATCTCAACCACTGGTCGAGGGTAATGTACTATCCACACGCATGGCCCCCGGGCTTACAGTGCTGTTTGCTTGTTCCGCAATTGGCGTCGCGTGCTGCCCGCCTTTCAATTCCCAAATCGAAATGATCGGCACGAATTTTGCGAACAGAACGTACAAGAGAATCATTCCCATTAACGTCCCGACGGTTATCGTAATTTCCACCCATGTCGGGCGGTACCTTCCCCAGTCATAAGGCAGATATTTGTGCTCCAGGGGTGGCACCACAATCAGAAACCGCTCTAGCCACATTCCGACAACGATGGTGGACGATGCGATCACCGTTCCGCCGATGGTTCGCAGCCTTTTGATCGCGAGGATCGGAAAAGGGATCAGGAAATTGCAACAGACCATCGTCCAGAACAGCACGGCAAATCTCCCCCGCTGGATGGACCAGAACGCAGCCATCTCGGCTGGCTGGTTCCCGTACCACACCGTCAGGCGCTCCGCGAAGATGAAGTAGATCCACAGCAGGCTCATGACCAGCAGCAGTTTGCCAAGGTTGCTGAAGTGAAGTGGTTTCAGGTACTCCTCAAGATGCAGTGCCTTGCGCACCAGCGCCATCACAATAATCAACGCCGCTATCCCGCTGAAGATGGCTCCTGCCACAAAGTACGGCCCAAACACAGTCGAATGCCACATCGGCACCGGCGCCATGGCGAAGTCCCACGACACAATCGTGTGCACGGAGATTGCCACCGGCAGAATCGTCACCGCCATGATGCGCATCGCTACTTCCAGCCGGTGCCATTCTCGTGGCGTTCCGCGCCAGCCGAGAGCCAGCACGGTGTAGATGCGTTTGCGCATGCCGGTTGCACGGTCGCGCACCATGGCCCAATCTGGAATAATTGGAAGCAGTAGAAAAGTCAGGCTGCCCGTCAGATACGTGGTGATGGCAAAAAAGTCCCAGACCAGTGGAGAACGGAAATTGGGCCAGATCCCGCGTTCGCTGGGGTAGGGAATCAGCCAGAAAAACAGCCACGAACGGCCCAAATGGATGATCGGATACTGCGCGCCTATGGCCAGCGCGAAAACCGTAATCGCTTCAGCGCATCGCGTCACCGGGCGCCGCCAACCCGCGTTGACCAGTCGGAGAATCGCCGAGATTAGCGTCCCCGCATGACTGATTCCAATCCAGAAAACGAAGTTCGTGATGTAGAAGCCCCAGAAAACCGGCCGCGTGATTCCGGCTACGCCCATCCCCTCGGACATCTGATACGCGTACACAAACATTCCTGGAAGCCCGAGGGCCACCAGTACGAACACAAGTAAGTAGTAGCGCCGCGAAGTATGGAACACCGGGAGCAGTAGATCCTTCCGGATTTTCTCCGGGTTCATATCCATCAGACTGCGCTGTGCGCTACTATTCGTTGCCATGCGAAGATTCTCTTTCGAGATAAGTAACTTTCGGTAGCGTCCCAACTTCCGCCAGCAGCGTCGTGGCTCGCACCGAACGCGTCATCCGCGAAACCTGACTGTTGGGATCGTTCAGATCTCCAAAAACCATCGCCGTCGTCGGGCACGACTGTACGCAAGCGGGCTTGATCTCACCGTCCAGCAACTCACGATTCTCCGCCTTGGCTTTGATCTCTCCCGCAAGGATGCGCTGGTTGCAGAACGTGCACTTTTCCATCACACCTGCCTCGCGCAGCGAAACGTCCGGGTTCAATTGCAACTGCAACGGTTTATCCCACGCTGGATTGAACCAGTTGAAGTAGCGCGCTGTGTACGGACAAGCGTTAGCGCAATATCGCGTGCCGATGCACCGGTTATAGACCTGCACGTTGAGACCTTCCGGATTGTGATAACTGGCATAGGTGGGGCACACCGGCTCGCACGGAGCCGCATCGCATTGCTGGCAGAGAACCGGTTGAAACTTTGCCCGGATATCGGGAAATTCGCCTTCCCAATAGCGCTCCACGTGAATCCAGTGCATCGTTCGACCTCTCGCGGCTTGCTCGGCGTTCACCGTGGCAATGTTGTTTTCGGCGTGGCACGCCGCAACGCAGGCCTCGCAGCCCGTGCAGCGATCAAGGTCAATTACCATTCCCCATCTGTGCGCCATCCGCCTTCCTCCTAGTCTCTCCCTGACAACGTCTCAGTCGTTACCGGGTAATCTTTTCCTGACTCCACTGGGTTGGCCCCCCCGACAAAAGCACCAACTCGCCTTTACCAACCTTCGTGATATTCACCCGCGTTCCGGCCCATGCCAGCGCTCCCGTCGTCGGTTCCACTTGTGGCGCTAGCATCTTGATCGGGTTCGCGCCCCGCCCGCTGGCGTAGCGTCCATATTCCTCATGCCCTTGTCCCACCGGAATCGCAATCACGTCTGGCGCGATTCCCGGGGAAAGCAGCGCCGGAGCACGAACCTTCCCATGCGGAGACGCCACTTCCAAAAGGTCGCCCTGTTCAATCTGCAGAGTGGCCGCCACCCGCGGATTTATTTCCACCCACGTGCCCCACATTCCCGTCGACAATACCTCCGGGAGTTCCTGCATCCACGGCAGATTGGCGTGCCGGCCGTCATAAAACTGCTGCGTAGCGTAAGGGAGAAAATAGAATGGATACTCGCCAATCGATCCCGCGAATTCCGCCTCCTGGTTTTTC
>JBAVNY010000621.1:0-4429 GCA_049691535.1 Candidatus Acidiferrum sp. | reverse complement strand
GAGGCAGACTTTACACGGATTTTACTTGCGTAGCATGTACCACGGAGTTAATTTCTCCACCCATGCCTAAGGCGGAAATCTGCGGAGGTCACGATGACGACTCCAAGGTTTGATATTTTCAAGGAAGACGGGGAGGGGAAGCTGCTGTGGTTGGGCACGGCGAATGACATGGATCAAGCGAGAAACGAAGCGCTGCGGTGTGTGAGCAATCATCCCGCAGAGTCCAACAAATTCTGCGTGCTGGATTCAATAACGGGAAGAAGATTCGATATCCGGCCGAACGAGTTGCAACAAGAACGCTAAAGCTATTAATACCCGCAGGCGCAAAATTCTAGTGGTTAACGGACTGGCGCACGATTCCAGTTGCACCACGCTACCATTTGGATTGAATTGGAAAACGTCGAACCGGGGGCTGTTCACAGCCCCTCCAGACTGCTTGCCCGTGATCAGCGCAAGACTTAGGTTTTCTACGGGCGAGAGGAACTCCAGAGGGAAAGCCCCTCGGCGATGTTCCTACCGACGGCGACTGCCGATAAGTGAGCTAATGGCTCCGCTAATTCTCGTCAGCGGCCTACGACTTCTAAGGATTCGCATCCGCTCTCATCGTCGGGAATTTTTGTTTTATTGGGGGAAAATAATGACTTTCGAGGATTACTGCGTAGCAAAAAGAAGATGGTGCGGTCGAGTGGATTCGAACCACCACGGTATTGCTACCGCCAGCCCCTCAAGCTGGTGCGTCTGCCAGTTCCGCCACGACCGCACAGAGGTGAGAACACATTGTAGCCGCGCCTGGTAAAACGAGCAAGACGCGCATGGAGCGCCCGGTCCGATTATTTATGGCTTGGGCTGAGTCGCAGGAGCAGACTGCTGCGGCGTGGAAGATGGCGGAGCCGAGGGCTGCTGCGTACTTGGAGCCGGAGAGCCTGGAGCGGGCGCCGGTTTAGTGGCGGGCTTGGAAAACCTCTGTAGCACCGAGCCGCCTTGTTCCACGGAACGATCGACGCGAACCACCAGGGCTAGCGCGCATACCATGAACATCACCGCGCACCAGGTGGTGGCTTGTGACAGCACCGACGCGGCACCGCGCGGCCCAAACGCCGTCTGGCTACCCGCACCGCCGAAGGCACCGGCAAGGTCGGCCGCCTTACCGCTCTGCAGCAAAACCACAATGATCAAAACCATGCAGTTCAACACGAAAAAGGTGCTGAGCAACCAGCCCGCCCAGCGAAATCCAACCACAATCACCGCAAAGCCAACCAGCAGCGCTATCGTCCACTTCATCCAACTTGGCATTACCATCCGTTTCCACCTCAAATTTCGTCGATCTTCGCGCGCGGCGAACAGTCGCCTTGCGACACTTCTTCCGATTTACCGCGGCCAATCTTTTACGATACTGGCGAAGGACTTGGGATCCAGGCTTGCCCCACCTACCAGTGCGCCATCTAACTCTTCCTGCGCCATCAACCCCTTAATATTGTCGGGCTTGACGCTCCCCCCATAGAGAATCCGCAAAGCGGAAGCTTGATCGGGAGAGAACTTGCTTGCCGCAGACTGCCGGATGAACTTGTGTACAGCCACAGCAATTTCCGGGGTCGCGGTGCGGCCCGTACCTATTGCCCAGACCGGTTCGTAAGCAATAAGAATACGGGAGAATTCCTCAGGGGTCAACGCGCCGACGCTGCCCAGAAACTGGTTGTGGCAGACATGTTCCGTCTTCCCGGCTTCGCGGTCGGCGAGCATTTCGCCAATACAAACGATGGGGGTAAGGCCAGCTGTCAGGGAGGCGCGGGTCTTCTTGAACACGGTTTCGTCGGTCTCGCCGAAGAACTGGCGGCGTTCGGAGTGCCCGACCAAGGTGTAGCGGCAGTCAGCGTCAACGAGCATTGCAGTGGACAGCTCACCGGTGAAGGCGCCCTCTTTCTCCCAGTAAACGTTCTGGGCGGAAATGCCGATTTGTGTGCCTTGGGTGGCTTCCACGGCGGCGGGAATATCGATGGAGGGTGGAGCGATCACAATGTCGCAGTCATTCACCCCAGCCACTAACGGGTTGAAGGCGGTGAAAAACGCGCGCGTGTCGGTGGGCGTTTTGTACATCTTCCAGTTGCCGGCAATCACCCGGCGACGTTTGGTGGTGCTCATTTGTTTGTTAGGGCCTCCACGCCCGGTAATTTGCGGCCGCCGAGATATTCTAGAGAGGCGCCTCCGCCGGTCGAGATGTGGGAGATTTTGCCGGACACGCCGGATTGATGAACGGCCGCGACCGAATCCCCGCCACCAACGATTGAAATGGCACCCGCAGTGGTGGCTGCAGCCACGGCTTTGGCAATCTCGAGCGTGCCTTTGGCAAAGGCGGGCATTTCGAATACTCCCATCGGACCGTTCCACACAATCGTCTTAGCCTTGGCAATTTCTGCCGAATAGGCCGCGATCGTTTTCGGGCCAAGGTCCAGGCCCATCTGATTGGCGGGAATCGCGTTTACGTCTACGGTGGTGGCTGGCGCGTCGGCCTTAAATTCAGGCGCGATCAGGTTGTCGAGAGGCAGCAGAAATTTGAAATTCTTTTGTTTGGCGTCGGCGAGAATTCGCTTTGCTAAATCTAGTTTGTCTTCTTCGACCAGGGATTTGCCGATTGATAGTCCTTGCGCCTTTAGAAACGTGTATGCCATTCCGCCACCTATGAGCATGGCGTCGGCGATCTTCATCAGATTCTCTACCACTTCAATCTTGTCGCTGACTTTTGCGCCGCCCAGGATGGCCACGAACGGCCGAGCCGGATTGCTGACAGCTTTGCCGATGTAGGCGATCTCTTTTTCCATGAGCAAGCCGGCGGCGGCTTTTTGCACGAAGCGCGTTATGCCAACGACGGAAGCGTGGGCGCGGTGCGCGGAACCAAACGCGTCGCAAACAAAAAGGCCGTCACAGAGCGCGGCCAACTGTCTGGAAAACGCTTCGTCGTTCTTTTCTTCTTCCGGATGAAAGCGGACATTCTCCAATAGAAGAACATCGCCATCTTTTAGGGCCTTGCTCTTGGTTTCCGCTTCGGGGCCAACGCAATCGCTGGCAAAGGCTACGGACTTGCCCAGCAATTCTTCGAGCTTCTTCGCAGCGGGCTTCAGCGAATATTTTGGATCGGGACCGCCTTTGGGGCGCCCAAGGTGGGAAGCCAACACTAGTCGTCCACCCTTTTCTATGGCTACTTTCAACGTCGGCAAAGTTTCGCGGATGCGGGTATCGTCGGTAACTACGCCATCTTTGAGGGGCACGTTAAAATCGACGCGGATAAATACGCGCTTGCCGCGCAAATCTAAATCGCGAATGGTCAGCTTGTTCATAATCTCTTCCAATTCTTAGTGTTTTCGCGCGAGCAGAATTCCATCTTGGTGGCCGGCAACTTCTATTTCGGCTGGGATTGGAGCGAGTTCGCCGTGGCCCGGGATTCGCCGAGCCCCGGCGCGCGTATCGCGTTAGAACTTCGATGCCAGCAACTTGATCAAATCGCGGCACCGGCAAGAGTAGCCCCACTCGTTGTCGTACCACGCCAGGACTTTCACGCAGCGGTCGCCGACGACCTTGGTATAGCCCGCGTCAACGATCGACGAGTTCGAATTGCCTTTGAAGTCCGAAGAAACTAGCTCCTCTTCGGTATAGCCGAGGATGCCCTTCATCGGACCGTTGGCTGCAGCCTTGAGCGCGGCATTAACAGATTCCTTGGTGGCCGGCTTCTCGACGAACACGGTCAAGTCCACCACGCTGACGTTCGGCGTGGGCACACGCATGGCGTAGCCATCCAGCTTACCCTTCAGCTCGGGAATAACGAGATGCAACGCCTTGGCCGCACCCGTGGAGCTGGGAATCATGTTTATCGCCGCTGCACGCGCACGCCGCAAATCCTTGTGCGGGAGATCCAGCAGTTTCTGGTCGTTGGTATAAGAGTGAATGGTGGTCATCGTGCCAGCTTGAATCCCAAAGGTGTCTTGCAGCACTTTGGCCACCGGTGCGAGGCAGTTGGTGGTGCAGGATGCGTTGGAAATCACGTTGTGCTTGACAGGATCGTAGGACTTATCGTTCACGCCGAGCACGAAGGTCGCGTCGGGATCTTCTGCAGGCGCTGAGATGATGACCTTCTTCACCGAGCCGCGCAGGTGCTTCTTGGCTTCCGACCCCTTGGTGAACAGGCCGGTCGCTTCGATGACGATGTCCGCGCCAACGCTGGGCCAGTCGATTTCCGACGGATCCTTGGTCTTAAAAACCTTGAAGCTCTTCCCTTCTACGCTGATCGAGTTTTCTGTGTGGGTGACGGTGTGCGGCAAATTGCCGAGCACCGAGTCGTACTTGAGCAAGTGCGCTAGCGTTTTCGCATCCGTGATATCGTTCACGGCCACGAACTGAATGTCCTTGTCGTCCAGAGCGGTGCGCACAATATTGCGAC
>JBAVNY010000620.1:0-11539 GCA_049691535.1 Candidatus Acidiferrum sp. | reverse complement strand
GAGCGACGGGCATCTGGAAGTGACCAAGAAATTTCACTTCGATCAATCGTATACGGTGACCGTATAGACCACCACCACAAATAATGGCGCCCGCGTGCAGTCTGGTTTGGCGTGGCGCGGCGGATTTGGCGATCTCACGGTGACCGATCCTGCGCCTCTTGTGGCGGTGATGACGTTTTATGGAGACAACGGCAAGCTCTCCACGACGGCTATCAAGAAATTAGAAGGGCCGGAGAAGTGGATCGGAGTTTGGCAAGGCGGCAAGAATTTCAGCGGAATTGAAGACCGCTATTTCACAGCAGCGTTTTTGCCTCCACTGGAATCGTTGAATACGCCGCTGGAGACACGCTACTGGAAAGAGTTCCACCCAAGTCAGGTGGATGGGAAGGAGCAGGCTGAGCCTATTGCTGAAGTTGCGACCGCAACCACCGAGCAGACCATGGCCATGCGCGTTTATGTTGGCCCTAAAGATTATGACGATTTGAAGGCGATGAAACCGCAGCTGAATTCGCTGGTGCAATTCGGCTGGCTGGAATTTGTGGCCGACCCGCTGTTTCATGCGTTGAAGTGGGTTCACAAATACGTGCCGAACTGGGGTTGGGCGATTGTGGTGCTGACCCTGGTAATTAATATGGTGTTGTTCCCGCTGCGCATTTCCACGTACAAGAGCACGCTGAAAATGCAGCGCGTGGCGCCCGAAATCAAACAGATTCAGGAAAAATATAAAAAGTACAAGCTGAATGACCCGCGCAAAGCGGAGATGAATAAAGAAGTGATGGCGGTGTATTCGCGCGAAGGAATCAATCCGGTGGGCGGATGCATTCCGATGTTGCTGCAAATGCCGCTATGGATTGGGTTGAATTCGGCGTTGCGCGGAACGATTGAGTTGCGCCATGCCAGTTGGATATGGGTCACCGATCTTGCGTCCAAGGATCCTTATTATATTTTGCCGATAACCGTGGGCATTTCGATGTATTTGGTATCGAAAATGACGCCGGTGACAACGACGGATGCGCAACAAGCACAAATGATGAAAATCATGCCACTTACCATGGCGGGTATGTTTGTAATTTTCCCGTTTTCGAGTGGCTTGGCGTTGTATATTCTCACCAGCAGTCTGGTGGGTATCGTGCAGCAATGGTACCTGAACCGGACACACCCCCTACCAGCCCCGGCAAAGCCAGTGCGCAGCAAAAAGTAAGCGCAGAGGTCTGCTGCGGGAGCCCTATCGAAGTCCTCGGGAGCGGTATGACCAAAGAGTTGGTTCGCGATGGCAAGTTGGACCGCGAGGCGGCGGCGGAAGCCTTGCGGGAATTTCTGCAGAAGATCGTAAGTGCTGGGAAGTTTGAGCTAAACGTGAAAGTGCGAACGGCAGAGGTGACTGCGGGTTCAGAAGGTGACGCGGAAGTTTTCGCCGACCTGGACGGCAAAGATCGCGAGATTTTGCTGGCGCGCGGAGCTGAATTATTAAAGGCGTTGGAGCATATGGCATTTCGGGCGCTGCGGCTGGAGCCGGCGTTCCACGAAAAGATTCATTTGGACTGCGGCGGCTATCGCGCGTTGCGGTTTGAAGAGTTGAAGATGACGGCGCGGGTGGCGGCGGAACGCGTGCAAGCTTCGAAGCAGCCGTTTCAACTGAATCCCATGTCTTCACGAGAACGGCGCATCGTGCATCTAGCACTGAAGGATATGACGGGAGTGCGGACCGAGAGCGTAGGCATGGGCGAAGAGCGGCAAGTGGTGATCCATCCGGTTAAGAGTGAAGCTGGGACGAAGCGGTAGGTCGGGTTTCGCGAACGCTCACGCTTACGCGCGCGCGCAATTTCTTTCTTCGACATTCCTAAATTAATTGCGAGCTTAGTTACGCACCCAACCTTGCGAAATGACGTTGCTATTGGCATCGAAGCGGACGCGATAGGTGAAAGAGGCTGGTCGGTCGCGCCGGATTTGCGGGAAGCGCAGATCCAGGAATTCGACTACTGCTTCATTGCCTTCTTTGTGAAAGCGCGTGACGGGAAAACGCGCGAACCACAGCACTTCCTGAACATCTGGCAGTTGCCGGGCCTTCTCGATGTACGAATTTGGCGGCGCATCTGGATAGTAGGTGCGCTCGATGGCATCGCCATGTTTCGTGTCAGCAGCATTGGCGTCGCTGCGAAAAATATCGTTGCTCACATCCATGCGGGTTTCGTAGACGCCGCGAGGCGCTCGGACAAGTCCGTCCCAGTGCCACAAAGAAGGAGGAAGCGGGAGAGCGCCGATGGCTTCGACCTGCAGATTTTGGCTAGCGGCAAATTTCTCGACGCGCACGAACGCCAAGTGATGCGCATACGTGGCCAGCAACAGATAGGCGATCGTAAGCGCTAATCCTGCGCGATTCCATGTTAAGTAAGGGACGCGTTGCCCCCAACCGGTGGCGCTGACCGCTGGCAGGAGAAACAGAAGTGCGACCAGCAGTGTTGCGACGATGATGGCAATCCCTGAAATGGGCGTGCCAATACGTTCCGCAACCTTCGCAACGATAAACGGCAGCGGCGTAAAAATGAGCCACATGATGAGTCCGCGGCGGACCATGCGCTTGGGATCGGCGAATGTCCAGGCCAGCCATTGCGGAACTACGAGGATCGCGGTGAAGGCGAAATCGACGATGAAGAGAATGTCCCAGGCGGGTCGCGACCATTTTAGGGGAGACCAGATCATGGTGCCAAAGGTGGTGACCAGGTCGAGGACGATGTGGCTGAGAATACCGATGCCCCACAAGCCGCACAGTGCAGCAAAGGAGGGCAACTCCCATTTGCGCCAGCGCGCTACAGCACGGGTGAGAGCGGCGAGCAGGATGGCCCAGATGGGCATGCACACCAAGGAATGGGTGATGCTGCGATGCCAGGTGATGATCAGCATCGGATTGTCTGAGAAAAAATCGCGCAGCACATCGCTGTCGGGAAACATTGCGCCTAGCGTGACCACCCAAGTGATGAGCCGGCGTTTGTTCATCGAAGTGGCGGGAAGAAGGTCGTGGCCGCCCAAGGCGGCTTTGCTCAGCAATGCGCCGGCAATTCCGTGAGTGATGGTGTCCATGAATGGTGTGAAATACCTTAGATGACTCTCAAGAGCGAGGTGGCTTTGGGGCGAACGGTGCCAATTTTGGCAGCGGACACACCATTTTCTTGTAGAACTTTCAGCGCCTGCTCTGCGGCGGATGGATCAATCGCGATAAGCAAACCGCCGGATGTCTGTGGATCATAAAGCAGGGCGCGGCTTTCCTCGGGCACATGGGCGTCAAACGTGACGCAATCGCCTAGAAAATCGCGATTGTTTTTCAGGCCGCCGGGAATCATGCCGGCTCGAATGGCTTCCATCGCACCAGGCAGCGCTGCGATCAACGCATGATCGAATTCGAGTGCAACGGCCGGAACATCGCGCGTGCCGTCGCCTAGAGCCATTTCGCGCGCGTGGCCTAGCAGGCCGAATCCAGTTACATCGGTGACGGCGTGAATTAGCCGCTGTTTCGCGTCAAATTGCGATTCCAGTTTTGTGAGGGCTTCGGCGGCGGCGCGATTCAGCGTGGTCATTGAACGGATCGAAGCATCAAGCGCTGCTTTAGTGACGCGATCATTCTTCAGGGCCGTCGAAATGACGCCGGTACCCAGAGGCTTGGTCAGCAACAACACGTCATTGGTCTGCACGCCGACGTTTCGCCAAATTTTTTGCGGATGAATCAGGCCGGTCACTGAATAGCCAAATTGAATATCGTCGTTACGAATGGAATGTCCGCCGACGACGGAACACTTCGCTTCATTCATCTTGTCCAGGCCGCCACGAATGATCTGCTCGAGAATCGCGGGGTCACCTTTTTCTGGAAAGCCCACAATCGAGAGCGCGGAAATTGGCTTTCCGCCCATGGCATAGACATCGCTGAGCGAATTGGTGGCGGCGATCTGGCCAAAGGTAAAAGGATCGTCGACGATTGGTGTGAAAAAATCCACGGTCTGCACAATCGCGAGTCCGTCAGCGAGTAGATACACCCCTGCGTCGTCGTTGGTGTTGAAGCCAACGAGCACGTTCGGATCAGTCGGCTGCGGCAAGCGCCGTAAGATAGAGTCCAGAGTCCCGGGACTCAGCTTGGCTGCTCAACCCGCTGCCTTGACCATGGCCGTGAGTTTCACGGAATCGGTCAAGCCACACCTCGCTATACAGCGCCAATGATTATAGCGGGGCAGCGGCTTTCCTGCTTACTGCGGGGGGTGAGCAGGACCGGCAATCAGGAAACGGTGGTGAGACCAGAGCTTGCGCCGGCTGGCCGGAAAGTGTTCTTATCGGCGGATGCCCTGGGATTTCTGGCTGATCTTTGTATTTCTCGGCGTGGTCGTGCCCTGGCGGGGGCACGTGCGACTCAAGCGTCTGCTGGCAAAACCTCGCATTACGACGGTTGAGAGGTTGACGTTGTATGGTGCGACCATTGCGTTTCAGTGGGTCGCCGTGGCGGTAGTGGCTTGGCGTGCTGTGGTCCGTGGAATGACGGCGGAGCAACTCGGACTGGCGTCGCACGACACGCGCAAAATTATTGTTGTGACCCTGGTCGGCGCGGTGATCTTGGGGATTTTGCATTGGTTCAATTTGCGGCGAGTCGGCAAAGTACAAGCGCCTCAGGTTGAACTGATGCGCAAGATCGCCGAGCGCATTTTGCCGCAATCGCTGCTCGAGTTGCTGCCGTACTCGGCGTTGGCGGTGACTGCCGGCATTTGCGAAGAGTTTTTGTATCGCGGATTCGCGATGGGGGCGCTCACTCGGACAGGACTGAATGTCTGGGTTGTGGTGATTGTCACGTCGCTTTTGTTCGGATTGGCGCATGCTTATCAAGGCCGGGGCGGAATCATTGGAACGATGCTACTGGGATTTCTGTTTGCCGGAATGCGATTGGCGTACGATAGCTTGATTCCGGTGATGGTGTGGCACGCGGTGGTGGATGTGGTGGCAGGGCTGGCGGGACCACGTTTCCTGCTGCGAGCCGAGGACCTTAAAGCCTAGCAAGCACTTTAGAATGAACGGATTACGGAGATAGTTACTTAAATGTCAACAGCCGTTGAGAAGCCTTTATCCGACGATGTAATTCGTCGGGCTTTGAGCGAGTTTAATGTCTCCGCGAATCCAGATCAAGTGGCTTGTATTCAATCGTTTATACGGCTATTGCGACAGTGGAACGAGAAGCTAAATCTGACCGCAATTCGCGACCCTCTGGAGATACTACATCGTCATTTCTGCGAATCCATGTTTGCCGCAACGGCGATTCCCTTGTCGTCTGGTCGGCTTGCCGACATTGGATCGGGTCCGGGCTTCCCGGGGCTACCACTGAAGATAATTCAGCCGGAATTAGACGTGTTTTTGGTGGAATCGAACATTAAAAAGGGTACGTTTATCGCGGAAGTGATTCGGGAACTTGGCCTGTGCGGTGCTAGGGTCCTAATTAGTAGATATGAAGAGCTTGGAGAAGAGGTCGCGCCACTGGATTACGTGTGCTCGCGGGCATTGGGAGAATTTGAGGCATTTCTGACCTGGGCGGCTTCGGATCGTGTGGCGGCCGGAAAAGTGGTTCTTTGGGTTGGCGGGCGCGATTTGGAAGATGTGCGGAAGTCAGCGCTCTGGGAATGGCAAGAACCGATCGCGATTCCAAATTCGCTGCGACGTTTTCTCCTGGTTGGGACCAAGAAATTGCAATTGTCGGCGTAGCGACCTTCGAGCGGCCTTGCGCGCGTCAATTTAACGCGCTTAGAAACTATCTCTATTCCACGTGAAACAGTTCCGAACGGAATTCTCGGTCGTGGAGCGTTCCACGTGGAACATCTAATCAAAAAAAATACACTTCTGTGAGCTTGCGTCTACCATTCCATGTGGACCAAATTTGCCGTCTGCTTTTGTTTTATGAGCGCCGAGTGTTCCACGTGGAACGGCGGGACGTTATTAAGTTAATCGCGCCAAACGGCGAGTACGGAGTGTTCCACGTGAAACACCCATCCCTCAGCGGCTAAAGCCGCAGCTATCATGAATCGTTTTTTTGGCACGGCTGAAGCCGTGCCCTGACACCGAGCTAAGGTTAGATTTTCAAAAGCATCTTGGCGGTTTTCAACAAGCATTATAATTTTCTTGGAGTGTTCCAAGTGAAACAACTTGCACCGCATTGTGGCGTCTGTTATTTTCGGCTCACTTAGGGAGATTACTTGGCGCGCGTTATCGCGATCGCAAATCAGAAGGGCGGGGTCGGCAAGACGACCACAGCGGTTAATTTGGCAGCGTGTTTGGCCGCTGCAGACCAACCAACGCTCCTCGTCGACTGTGATTCCCAGGCAAATTCCACCGCAGCTATCGGTTTTCCAAAAGATCCTTCGCGCCGCACCCTGTATCACGCGCTGATCTTGGAGGAGTCGTCGGACCGAATCATTCTAAAATCGCAAGTGGACGGACTGGATGTAGTCCCTGCCGATAAAAATCTGGCGGGTGCCGCGGTAGAATTGGTAACGGCGGAAAACCGGGAATATAAGCTGCAAGGGTTTTTGCAGACTCTTCGTGAGAAGTACAAATTCGTCATCTTGGATTGCCCACCCGCCCTCGATCTGCTCACTTTGAACGCATTGGTCTCCGCAGACGCGGTTCTAGTGCCTATCCAGTGCGAATATCTGGCCCTCGAAGGCGTTTCCGAGCTGTTAGATACGTTAATGCGCATTCGGCGCACTCTGAACCCGAGTCTGGAAATCGAAGGAATTTTGCTCACGATGTACGATGAGCGCACGACCTTGTCAAGGCAGGTAGCCACGGATTTACGCAGTTTCTTTGGTGCGCAAGTATTCCAAAGCCTGATTCCACGCAACGTGCGGCTCGCCGAAGCGCCTAGTTTCGGTAAGCCTATTATTTTCTATGATATACACAGCAAGGGTGCCGAGGGGTACACACAGCTTGCACAGGAGGTAATTGCCAATGCCGAGAAACGCGCTGGGTCGGGGGCTCGGAGCGCTCATACGGGAGCCTGAACCACCGCCCGCTCCTGAAGTTCAAAATCAAACTGTCGCAGTAACCGGCTCGGGTGCCGCTGTAGGCACAGCACCAGCGCTCACCACTTCCTCGCAGAGCTCGGGCGGTCCGATCGAGATCGATATCGATCTGATCGAGCCCAGCCCCTATCAACCGCGAACTCGTTTTCGTGAAGAAGCGCTGGATGAACTGGCACGCTCCATCCAGGCCAGCGGCATTATCCAACCAATCGTGGTGCGCGCGATCGGTCACCGATATCAGTTGATTGCCGGCGAACGCCGCTGGCGAGCAGCGCAGCGCGCTGGGTTAAACAAAGTCTCCGCAATCGTGCGGCAGGTTCCCGATGAGTTGGCTTTGGAAATGACCCTGGTTGAAAATATTCAGCGCGAAGATCTCAACGCGATTGAGCAGGCGCGCGCGTTCGAACGGCTGATGGATGAATTTCAAACAACGCAAGAGGCGGTGGCGGAACGAACTGGCAAGGACCGCACCACGGTTGCAAATGCGATTCGACTGCTGAAACTGGAGTCAACGATTCAGGATTGGATTGAAGAAGGAAAGCTGAGCGCCGGCCACGGGCGCGCGTTGCTGGCTGTTCCCGATTCACAATTGCGAATGCGATATGCCCAGCGTGCGGCGCGCGGCGGATTGACGGTGCGACAGATTGAACGATTGGCGGCGCGGCGCGTACGCGGAGCCCGTGCAGCCCTCGTTGACGTGCAGATGGATCCGAACATCAAAGAAGCGCTCGACGAGTTACAGCGACACTTGGGAACGAAGGTAATTCTTCGACAGAAAACCAAAATGCGTCCAGGCCAGCTGGTGCTGGAGTATTATGACGATGCCCAGTTAATGGGAATTTACGACCGCCTGCTAAAGTAGAGAGCGACGTTCACGCGTTACGACTACTGCTCCTTCGTTCAGTGATTGCATTCGACAACGCCTGTGAAGACGTTCGTTGACTTCTCTCCGCGCACAGCTAAATTTGTTCCAGCGGATTTGCTGCAGTCGATACTGGGGGAAAATTCAATGGCATGGAAGTGGCCCGGCACGTCGAAGAATGGTGTGAGCGAAGAGTGGACAGGATTCATTGATCAAGGTGTGTCGCTGGAAGGCACGCTCACGGTGAGCGGAACATTTCGCATCGATGGACACATCAAGGGAAATATTATTTCGGAGCAGACGGTAATTCTTGGCGAGAACGCCAAGGTCGAAGGACAGATCGAAGGAAACCGCGTGGTGATCGCGGGAAGATTTGACGGAGTGATTTTCGCGAAGGGTCGCGTAGAGATTGAGCCGAAGGGCGTAGTCACCGGAGAAGTCCATGCGCCGTGCATGGTGATCGATCCGGGCGGAATCTTTGACGGGCGTTGCCATATGCTGGCGTCATCCGAAGCGTCGGCCGGCGTGACGATCCCAATTCGGGCGATGGGCGCGTAAACATTAGCGTATCCCCGCTAACCTATAAGTCAACATAAATCGGTTATATCGAAAAATAGGTATTCGAGTGCGTCCGTTTGTGGATTCACTCTCTGCTTTCCTTCCACAGCAACCATCTCAAATCGAATCCCAAGGACTTTGTCGGCGTTTTTTCGCGCACAATTGACAGGTGTGCGTGCGCGGCTTATCGTTGCAAAAGTTACATCGAGAGGCGGGCGAATGAAGGTTTTGGTGATTGGTGGAGGCGGGCGGGAGCATGCTTTGGTGTGGAAACTGAAGCAAAGCGCGTCCGTGGAGAAAATCTGGTGTGTGGCCGGGAATGGCGGGATCGCCGCGGAAGCCGAGTGCGTGGCGGGTGATGCCGGCACTGTGAAAGAGATGGTGGCGCTGGCGGAGCGGCTCTCGCCTGACCTCACTGTGGTGGGACCGGAGCTGCCGCTGGTGAACGGATTAGTCGATGCGTTCATTGAGAGGAAGTGGCGCGTCGTTGGGCCGACGCAGAAAGCTGCGCAACTGGAAAGCAGCAAGATTTTCGCCAAGGAATTTTTGCAGCGGCACAATATCCCGACCGCGGAAATGTATGGAGCTTATGATTCGCCAGGAGGTGCATACAGCGCGTTGTGCGCCGTGGACTGGCCGGTGGTGATGAAAGCAGATGGATTATGCGCGGGGAAAGGCGTGTTTCTTGCGCCTGATCCG
Source organism: Candidatus Acidiferrum sp. (assembly GCA_049691535.1). Classification (GTDB taxonomy): domain Bacteria; phylum Acidobacteriota; class Terriglobia; order Acidiferrales; family UBA7541; genus Acidiferrum. The sequence goes on along the minus strand of JBAVNY010000620.1, from coordinate 2,377 downwards.
GATGCGGCGACAGACTTCATTGAACGGGTAATGGAGAAAAATGAGTTGGGCGAAGGCGGCAAGCGGGTGCTGCTGGAAGAAACACTGGAGGGCGACGAGCTATCGTACATTTTATTGACGGACGGTGAACGCTATACACCACTGGTGCCGACGCGAGATCACAAGCGGGTGTTCGACAATAACCAGGGGCCAAATACCGGAGGGATGGGGGCGTATTCGTCGGATGAGCTGTTGTCGGATGCGCTGCGCGCGACGATTCTCTCGACGATTGTGGAGCCTACGCTGAAAGGGTTGGTCGCGGATGGCATCCACTATCAGGGATTTTTGTATGTGGGAATTATGCTGACGAAGAACGGTCCGAAAGTTTTGGAATTTAATTGTCGGTTGGGCGATCCGGAAACGCAGGCCATCGTGGCGCGTATGGATTTCGATTTGGCGGAGGTTCTGGCTGATGTTGCCGCGGGTAATTTGCGGCCTGAAAAATTGAAATGGAAAGCGGGCGCCAGTGCTTGTGTGGTGTTAGCTTCCGGCGGCTATCCTGGCAAATTTGAAAATGGGAAAGCGATTCGCGGCCTGCTAGATGCGGAAAAAATTGAGAGCGTGAAGGTGCTGCATGCGGGAACGCGGCGTGAAGGCGATGAAATCGTGACGAATGGCGGCCGCGTGCTGGGCGTGACGGCGACGGGAGATTCGCTGGCGCAGGCTCTGGACAGGGCCTATAAAGCAGCAGAGAAAATCCATTTCGAAGGAATGCACTACCGGCGAGACATTGGACGCCACGCGCAGCCGATCTCGGCCGCAGGAGCGAATCGTGACTAGAATACTGCATTTATTTCGCGCACCGAAACGGCGAGCGCCGATGGAAGAGCTGCTGGCGGCCGAGGTGGTGGAAAACGCGGGTTTCGCGGGATGTGCGCACGCGCGGCCGAATGGGAAGCGACAAGTACTTTTGGTGGACGTCGAAACGCTGCTATCGATGAACCTGACTCCAGGAATCATCCGCGAGAACATTACGACGGAAGGGCTGGATGTGAATGCACTGCGTACCGGCCAAAGGTTGAATGTGGGCGCTGTGGAGTTGGTGGTAAGCGCGGTGTGTGAACCTTGCGAGCTTATGGACGAGATTCGGCCTGGCTTGCAGGAAGAATTGGTTGGGCGGCGTGGGACGCTCTGCCGCGTGGTGCGCGGAGGCATGGTTCGCGCCGGCGATGAAATAAGCGTGCAACATGTCTCCGTAGCGGCAGATTAAGGTTTAGGTTCGCTTTTGTGGCGTAACGTCGGTGCGTCCGGCGGACGATTTTTCTCTTTTGCTTGTTCTTCTTTGTCGACTGGTTCTTCTGGAGGAACAATCCACTGCAGAGTGCCACTCTCGCCCATCGTTCCTAAGATAAACGGCGAATTGTTGGCGATGAGCGGTAACGCGGCGCGGAGAAAATCCGAAGCATCAGCGGTGATGGCTTTCTGTGCCTGGCCGTGATCAATCAGCTCGGCAACCTTGGCAAAGCGCTGGTCGGAAGAGCGTAAGTGCGCGATGCGCGGGTCGTTCTGCTGAATCAAACCTTGCAGAGGAACATCCGGGAGATCCTCAGGAAAGCGGACTTCCACGAGCGTGCGCGGTGCGTGTTTCTCCGGCGGATATAACTGGGTGAATCGCGGACGAAGGATTTTGGTTTGCCAGTAATCTTCGGCGGCCGAGACGGATTGCTGCTCGACGCGATACTCCATGAGCCAAACTTCCGGGCCGTAATCCTTCGGCGCGTATCCAATCAGCACGATAGCGAACAGAGGCTCGTCGGGTTTGAGTTCGATCTTGTGGTGAAGCTGAGCAACGAGTGGACGGAGTTTCTCGAGAAACGTGACGCCGATCTGCTCTAAGTCGACTTCGGCACCTCCGGGAATTTGGTAACGCGGGTCGGGAGTGCCGGCGCGTTCGATGTCGCGGTCCAGGCGAATGGGTTTCGGCTGCGCAGGAATTTGCCATTCGGAAGCACCAAAGAAAATGCCGAGGTGAGAACGGTCAACGTTGGCGACGCGGGGAGGAACCGCTTTAGATTCCAGCGGATGCTCGATGGCGCTGAAAACGATTGCGTCTCTGGTGACTTGAATGATGACGCGGCCGCCGGCGAGGTTGGCAACGATTTCGTCTTCTTGCGCGGCTGCACGGCGAGGAGCGAGGGAGAGGCTCGCTACAAGTAACAAAGACAGTACCGTGGGGAAGCGCCAGGATCGATGCATAGAGAGCTCGCTACGCGCAGACTAGCATACTCTTTGGATGCGGCCAGGGCACTCTGACATAGCTTGCAGCGAGTTGCGTTGGCGCGGATTGTCTAGTTCACAAGACGCGAGTTCCTGTAAAATAGAGGGTTGAGACTATCTC
>JBAVNY010000619.1:0-5091 GCA_049691535.1 Candidatus Acidiferrum sp. | reverse complement strand
GACGATAGCAGGAGGGCAGTTTCGTTCTAGCCTATCCCCTATCCCGTCAACGTGGCGTGATTGGCCCAGCGGTCGAATTCGTAGAGTAGTTGAATATCGTCTTTAGTCATGGCGGTGGTCGGCCCTTTGGTTTGGCAATCTTAGCTTGCCGCGACCGTTTGGCTGGACCAAACGCGGAAAGCAGAGATCAGGGTTTCAGTAGGAAGATCTCCGGTTCCCAAACTAACCAGAGGTAGCCGCGCAGCCGCATACTGTTTTCGGCGGTTCGAGCGGGTCGAACTCTATGGACATCGTTTCGATTAGCGAATTTTCCTTGTTGGAGTCGCGATGAAACAGTATTCGGGGCCGTGATTCCAGTCGTTCTCGTACTCTTCCTGAGTGTAAGGTGGTTTTCCTTTGAGCCATCGCTCCATCGTGGAAAGCTGGTATCCCAGGGTTTCGGCCATGAACCGATAGACGTCGTCGGGTTTCACGCCGTATTGACCGATCGAATTGCTACCCGATTCGAAAACAATGACCGGCTTGCTGCGCCGAATGGTTTCGATCCCGCCTTGGATGGCATGAAATTCTCCGCCTTCAATATCGAGCTTAATGAAGGCAATCGATTCATTCGCGGGAATAATTTCGTCAAGTGTGACTACGCGAACGGGGATCCGAGTGATTTTGGGATCCGGCCTGTTATAGATCCGGCGACGTAGACCACTGTAGGCTGGGTCATTTTCCACAAATAGAAATTCACATTCGCCGCTCCGGTCGCCCACTGCCGCCTGATGGACGATCACCCGGGGAAACCTCTCGCTGAGCTCCTGCGAAAGGTGTGGGAGCGGTTCGAACGCATAGTGCCTTCCACGGGGAGCAATATTCACCATTTGCTGGAGAACGTTTCCGACATGCGCACCCACGTCGACTCCATTTAAGTTACGGCGTAAAACGCGGAACATCACTTCGACGATCTGCCGGTCGTAGTTTGCGTTCCGAGCCTCGATGGAAAACTGTTGGCCATCGTTGCGGAGCTGTGCCCTCGGGGGAGGATGTCTGAAAGCCCAAACCGCGTGGTGAATCCAAGTGCCCCTGAGACTCGACTTAAGTGTTTGGACGACCCTGTTCATAAGAATTCCGGAGCAAACAATTTTGGAGAGTCGTAATCAGGCGCAGCATATCATGCCTTGACAAATGGCTGGCAAAAGATGGCCGCGAACCGCAGCGTTCAGAAAAGGCTGCTGGAAGTTTGGGCGAAACCGCCAGCCACGTGCATGATTAACGCTTACCAGAGATGTGGGCACTGGGACGCGGCTGTCCGCCGTCCCTCTCCCTCGGGCAATCTTATCTTGCCACGCTAACCAAAGGCGTAAACCGGAGATGTGGACTTAGTAGGATGTCCGGCAGCGCTTACCGGAAATGTGGATTAAGACCGCAGGCGCGTTCACTAGGCTATCACGCGGTTTGCCAATTGCCGCGCTGCAAGACCAAACATCAGCCGGGACATTCCGGTCATCAATAGGTTCACGCCCACAAGTATTCCGATGGCCCAGACTGAACTCGACGGCCAATGGAACCAGATAAGGCCGCCAAGCAGTAACGTGATCAGCGCATTTACCAGTAGCCAGCCAGAGCCACCTTCGCCGCGCATCCGGAAATAGGCGATGACTTCGAGTATCCCTTCCACCAGGATAATTGCCGCCAAGAGCAGCGTCAGCGTCCCCAGCGCCAGCAACGGATGCGTCAAAAAGTAAACTCCACCCAAGACATACACGATTGCAATCAGCACCTGCCAAATCACGCGTCCCGCTCCGCCTCCGGTGAACGCCGCGACCAAATGCGCTCCGCCACCAAAGATCAGCACCCAGCCAACCAGAATCGTGATCGCCCAGCCCGCCACTCCCGGCTCAATAATCGCCATCACGCCCAGCAGGATGAATAGAATCGCCAGGGCAATAAACCAGCCACTCGCTTTCTTGATGATCGTGCCCGCTCCATGTAATCCCTCAGTTGGATTCGACGTCGCCATCAGACACCTCCACTCGCGTTTTTCTGTCGGAATTCTCCGTTCGCCAGACGGATCACTGCTGAATACAGGCCTTGGGCGGAAACGCGCTCATTCTACTCCCTAAATTTGCTGGCCCACTACATAATCGTTTTCAAATCAGCTGCTATTTTGTCGCGCCCGCAGGAACTGGTAGTGGCCTGATGAACGCCGTTTCTCTAACCGGGTCAACCGGAGATGGGTGGCTGGGACACGGCTGTGCGATCAGCGAACCGCCGGTCGGTGTCATTCCGAACTGTCCCGGGGCCATCGTTTGTGGTAAACCATGAGTTCGTCGGACCGACGCATGACCACTGATGTCTGGAGGATAAAAAATGAGCCAACCTGAGAACCCTGACCATCTACAGTTAACGAGTTTGCTGCAACAGGCGAAACCGCTGATGGAGCCAATGTTTCCTGACCAGAGAAAGAAATGGGTCGCTGACAGTCCACTCGCTCAGGAGATCTTAGCGATTCTCGCCAAGCATCCTGAGTATTACGACGAGATCACCGCTCACGTCGGCAGTATTTTTCCCAAACCAAAAAGTTAGACAGGTGGGTAGGGAGGCATCAGGCTGCTCGGTGGATTGATTCTAGATTGCGAGAGTCTGTCAATGTCGCGTCAGAAATCAATCAGAGAATACGGAAAAGACGCAGAAGGTTGACCGTCACGGCAGAAATTCCAATACACTCCGCCAAAAGGAAAATCTTGACCAGCCAATCCCTCGCAAGGAAAAGACCGACGAGGGTCAATACGATGGGCACCACTGAGTATACAAACCACGCGACAGGCGAAGGATGGCCATTAGACGGAGTGAGTCCGCCCATCAGGCCAACACCGAAAATAATGGCCGCTAAGAGACCAAGCCCCAGCCCTGTCACAGACCTGGCGATGTCGTTCATTTCTTAAGCTTAATTCAGGCTTGCAATCTCATTGGAAGAGATTTTGAGGCAGCGGCGCGGTCATCCCAGGATCGCTTGGGTGATCGACTGCCACCAGGGTGGATTGATTCTCCAGGCGTAGATGGCGAGAGTCTGGACGACGAGCAACGAGGGCAGCGCGTAGAGATAGACTTTGTGGACGCGCGTATCGACCAGCCAATCACGCAGCATGCCGAGCGCAATCAGACAATCTAAAGCCGGGAAGAAGAGGTTATGGTTGAACATGAAATCGAATCTGCCGATGGCGGCGTCCATCAGTTGGCAACTGGCGATGAAGATCAGCCGCCGGTGGTATTCGGGCTTCTTTCTCCAATAGATGGCGAGCGCCATGCACGCGCCAAAGATGAGCATGTCGGCGAACGGAACCGACAAGAAGGCAGCTACATCCTTCTGGTGCAGCACACGGATGTCGAACTGGCCCATGACCACGGCGATAGCGACGCCCAAGACAACCATCAGCGTGGCCAGCGCCGCTCCAAACCAGCCGAGCAAGCGATGCACGCTGACTTTCCGGGCGCGGACCAGCGCCGACTGAGCGATAAAGAAGAGTATCCACGTGGAGAAGGCGGCGCCATGTATCCACAAGAGCAGCGGCCTTGGGGGATTGCCGTGGAACAGGTTGGCGTTGACGGTGCGGCTGAAGCCCAGAATGACCAGGGCGGCCAACAGCAGCGACATGCACAGATAAAAATAGCGGCTTAAGAAGGTCTTGAACTGGCTCGTTGTGCTTGCTTGTTGCTCAATACGAGTCGCTATCGCTGGGTTTCCAATGGCCACAGAACTTTGCCCCCTGACGACGCCGCCAATTTGAATCTTTATGCCATTTTGCGAAAAGGGACCGGACAACGAAATGCAGAGTGGCCGCACTATAGCGGCAAGGTGAGAAGGTGTCAAGAAAGTGCGCTCGGGGCGTGAATCCACGACCGGCCTTTGTACTCTAGCGTATCGACGGTCTTGTTGGAGCCGCGATATTATTATTGCCCGCAGAAGTTTGGAGGAGCATGCCCGCCCGTTTCGATATTTTTAGAATCGATACCGAAGGACCGATGTGGGTAAGGTGCAGCGCATACCCTTGAGCAAGCCAGAGAGCTTACTGAGAGTTACGGAACCAGTCCGAAGTGCGAGTTCTGCATAATCGACCAACTAACGGGCGCAAAACATGTTGTCCATAATGGCTAAAAGCTGCTTATAGCCGGTTCGGAGTAGAAAAAATGAATGCCGAATACAAGATCGCACCACAAGGTAACCAATTCGAATTGTTAGACGAGGAAAACCATCCCCTTGGTATTTTCGCCACTGTTCGTAAAGCGGAGACCGAAGTCGCTCGACGAAAGCGCGACGACAGAAGGTTTGAAACGGCGCGATTGTTGGTGCAAACCGCTGTTGAATCGCTGATGAAGGTACACAAAATAAGCGAACTGACGGCGCGATATTGGATAAGAGAGGCGTCGGGATAGATCTTGCGTAGTTCTTCTTCCTGCCTGTGGTTCTCGTTTTCTCTCTTCTTGTAGGGAAAGCGCTAATTCTGTAGGCAACACTTCACCATAGGCAGAGCAGTTTTGATCTCGCCACGATCCCTCCACTGCGAGCCGCCAAATGCGCAGCTCTCCGGTCGGGATGACAATACCTACACCGTGGAATTAGAGCGTTTCTTAACTTCATGGGAAGGTCAAGGAGCAAGCCATGCAGTTGAGCTCGCTGCCAATGTGCGCTTGCCGGCCCTCGTGCGTTGTCACCCAGTGATGATTGGTCCAGGGAGGGTTGTGGCGAACGTGTTGATGATGACCACATTCAAGGTCAGCGACCCAATCCAGATTTTCGTCAAGATGAAAGTCGACGATTTTCTTTGGTTTACCCTGAAGTTGTCTTTGAGGCTTCATTACACACGTCTAGCCTGCGAGCTGCCGGGGGAATGACATTCAATAGGCAATTCAACTTTCGGAGAATTAGTGGGGCCAGGATCCCCGCTGGTCAAAGTATGTACTTATGTTTTGTTGGTGTCCGATTTATCTTTGTCGCGGCAATGCTGGCATCTGATGGTTGGGCGTGATGCGGCCCGTTTACTCTCGCAAATTCTGTTCGGTTAACTCGAAACGCTGATAGGTCGCCATATATCCGCACTTCGG
>JBAVNY010000618.1:0-7448 GCA_049691535.1 Candidatus Acidiferrum sp. | reverse complement strand
CCTTGTAGTCGTGCACATTCACATCGTGATCCACCACCACAATTACCTTCGTGAACATCGCTTGGCCCAGCGACCAAATCGCGTTCATCACCTTGCGTGCATGCCCCGGGTACGACTTCCGTATCGACACGATCATCAAGTTATGCACGATTCCTTCCGCTGGCATCGACACATCCACAATTTCCGCATGCGTCAGCTTCATCAACGGCAGGAACACTCGCTCGATCGCATATCCCATGTAGAAATCTTCTTGCGGAGGCCGTCCCACCACTGTGGCCAAGTAAATCGGCTCTTTCCGGTGCGTCACGCACTCCACGTGAAACACCGGATACTCCCCTTCCAGTGAATAAAATCCGGTGTGGTCGCCAAACGGCCCTTCCGTCCGCATCTCTCCCAAATTCACGTAGCCTTCCAGCACAATTTCCGCGTTCGCCGGAACTTCCAACTCGTTCGTTTCGCACTTCACCATTTCCACCGGCTCTTTGCGCAGGCATCCGCTGAACATCATCTCGTCCAGGTCTGGCGGTATCGGCAGAATTCCGCCCAACGCCGTCGCCGGGTCCGTTCCAATCGCCACGCTCACGGGAATCCTTCCGTCCGGATTCTTTGCTCGCGCTCTGCGAAAGTGTTCCGCTCCATGCTTCTGCGTCTGCCAGTGCATTCCCGTGGTTCGCTCGTCGTACACCTGCATCCGGTACATCCCCACATTTCGTTTCCCCGTCTCCGGATTCTTCGTGAACACCAACGGGAACGTAATGAACCTTCCGCCATCCTGCGGCCAACACTTCAAAATTGGAAAATCAAATAAATTAACGTCGTTTCCCTTCCGCACGACTTCTTTGCACGCGCCATCCTTCACGCTCTTTGGGAAGAACGATCCAAGTTCCGCCAACTTTGGCAACATCTTGATCTTGTCGAAGAATCCTTGCGGAGTTTGCATATCCAGAAATCCGCGAATCCGCGCCGCCACTTCATCCAATTTCTCCACCCCAAACGCCAACTCCATCCGCCGCTCGCTGCCAAAGGTATTGATGAGCAACGGGTACCGCGACCCCTTCGGATTCTCAAATAGCAGCGCCACTCCCCCAGGATTCCCCTTCGGCCCCGCTTGCGCCTGCGCCCGCTGCACCACTTCCGACACTTCCAGCAGCGGGTCCACTTCCGCCTTCACTCGCTTCAATTCCCCAGCCTTCTCCAACTCCCGCACAAACTCCCGCAAATCCCTATACGCCACTGCGTTCCTCCAGAAATTCGCGAACCGGTAGGGCGTTACCCGCTCACACTAACACACTAGCCAACTCACGCCATCCCGCGCACACATTCCATATCCTTCGAACGAAACGAACGGCTTAACCTGCCTGCCCACCAGTCTTAACGTCCTTTGCCACTTCCCACGTGTGTCCACATGCATGGCAATTCCAGCCTCGCTGCGTTATCGCAATCGGAACTCCGAGCCAAAGACTAGCTCCGGCAATTCTTTTCTTAAGCTCATCACACGAAACATCCATCGAGCCACACTTAGGGCAGCGCTCCTGCTCGTATTCTCCGACCCCTTCCACGTTAAACTTTTCGTTTCGACCCTGTATCAAGATTTTCTCTGCATCTTCTGCGTCCCTTTTTCGCACTACTAGCTTTAACCCGCCCAGCAGGTTGGACCACAACCAATCCAGCCTCACCATATTCTCGTCGTACAAATAACAATCCATTCCAGTCGCTTCCAGCAGCATTCGGTCCGTCACCGCTTCCGTCATGTCGCGGTAAACTCGAATCGCCACAGGCGCGTCGTGATCTATATTTGTTTTCTTGGTTTGAAATGTGGCCAGAGTCAGTTCTTTTCCCGACCAATCTAACTTTCGGCGCGCCATTTCCGCCTGCAAAATCTCAAACGCCAATTCCGTAAGTGCGCTGGGCTCCTCGCCCACCTTCTCTAATTCCCCATCGCTCATTCCCGAATACAATGTCGCCAATCGCAACCGCTCGTGCTCTGGATCAATCCGTCCCATTGTGGAAGTATTCTGCACTTCTCTGGAGACATACGCCACAAAATCGCGCCCACATGATCTGCATCTAAGGCTTGACGGCCTGCGGATTCCCTTCTCCGCAGGCCGTTTTCTTTGCACTGCCTTGACCTTCCGCTTGGCCCCTCACGATAGGACTTACCCCGATTGACGCCTCCCCAGAAAGCTGCTAAGTTTCGCCCCCGTTCAGTGAAGGCATTCGCCTCGCCTTCATCCGCCGCCCGGATGTTCCGCATGCTACGCGCTCTGCAGGAGCTGCCTCATGGTTCGCTTTCCGCATAGCTCCTGGCTCGCCGAAACACCATCTCAATTCCACGCAAAGGAAGCCACGTCCATGACCCTCAAGTCCCACTTCTTGCGCATTCTTTTCTGTTTCGCCGCAGTCACCGCACTCGTCGCTCCGGCCTTCCCTCAGATGCAAAACAACGCCATCCTCCCTGGTCCCGGCTGGCAAGTCATCAACGCCGACTGGGGCGCCGGCAATCGCCGCATCGATGTCACCAATCGTGTACGCGTCATGCTTTCCGGCAACGGCATGGTCCAGGTGACCAACCAGAATCTGGGCGGCGATCCCGCCGTCGGTGCCGACAAAGTTCTGCGCATCAACGCTCGCAACTCCGCCGGACAATCGCGTCAGTTCACTTTCAAAGAAGGTAGCTCCATCGATGCCAGCCAGTTCTACAACTACAACGGTGGACTAAATCCCGGTGGGCCCGGAAATGGCCCAGGCTGGCAAGTTATGCAGGCCGACTGGGGCGCCGGCAATCGACGCGTTGATGTCACCAATCGCGTCCGCCAAATGCTCTCCGGCAATGGCAACGTCAAAGTGAACAATACCAATCTCGGCGGCGATCCTGCCGTCGGCGCAGACAAAGTTCTGCGTATCTCCGCGCGCGACAATCGCGGCCAAGTCCATCAATTTTCCTACAAGGAAGGAGCCTTCATCGACGCCAGCCAGTTCTATAACTATGGCGGCAACTATCCCCCAGGAGGCTATCCCAACCCGGGTTATCCCGGCGGTCCCGGCAACGGCTATCCCGGCGGGGGCAAAGGCGACTTACAAATCATTCGTGCCTATTACGGGCTCAACAATCGCACCAACGATGTCAGCCAAACTCTCCGCGGCATGGTGAACAATGGCTCGCTCAACATTCAAGTCAATAACAACAACATGGGTGGAGATCCCGCTCCCGGCGCCGACAAAGTCCTCACCGTCATCTACCGCACCCAGGGACGCGAGCAAACCGCCACAGTAAAAGAGGGCAATGCCCTACGCATCCCGTAATCTCCGACGTTATCTTCGTGGAGGCATAGTTCCGCTGTGCTCCGACTTGACTCGTCACGGCCGAATCATCGTCAGCAGCATCTTGAATCTGCTGCTCGCCTTCACCGCGTGCGGCTGATTCGCCGGCAATAAAATTATTTCGCCCGCATTTACCCGCGCCGATTTCCCCGAAACCTGGATTTCCGCTTCGCCTTCCAGCACTTGCGCGATCGCGTCGAACGTCGTCGTGTGCTCGCTCAGCGCTTGCCCTTCATCGAATGCAAACACTGTCACCACGCCGCCGCCCCGTTTCAACAGTGTCCGACTCACCACCGCGCCATCCTGCACATTTACGAGATCGCATACGCCCACCACTTCCGCCCCGGCCAATTCGTGCTTCGCCTGTTTTTTTTCCTCGTTCACTTTTTCCCGCCCCAATCCCGCGTTTAAAACTTCGCCGGCCGCTTCTCCAAAAACGCCTGTATCCCCTCCCGATAATCCGCCCCAAAATAAACATCCCGCCGCAAACTCTGCAGATACTCATACGTCGCCGGATTAATCGCCACCGCTTCGCTCAACACCCGCATCGCCTCTTTAAACGCCGCAATCGCCGCCGCCGACCGCGAAGTAATAATCTTCGCCGTCGCGTACACCCGTTCCTCCAACTGCGCCGCCGGCACAATCGCATTCACGATCCCCACGCGCTCGGCACGCTCCGCCGTGATCGGTTCCGACGTGAAAAACATCTCCTTCACAATCGCCAGCGGCAATCGTGTCATGAACGTCAGAAATCCTCCCGCGTTGTACGGCAATCCCAATTTCGCCGGCGTAATCGCGAACGCGCACGTCTCATCGCCAAACACCAGATCGCAATTCATCACCAAATCGCAAGCCCCGCCCCACACCGTCCCATGAATCATCGCAATCACCGGCGCCGGAAATTTTTTCACCGCCCGCAACAACTGCTCAAACGGGTCCGTGTACGGCAACGGGTCCACATCCGCCTTCGGCAATTCCGAAACATCATGCCCTGCCGACCACACATTTCCGTTACCCGCCGTCCGCAGCACCACCACCCGCACGCCTTCCGCGCGAAATTCGTTCAGCGTCGCGACAATTTCCGCAATCAATTCACTCCCCAACGCATTGCGCTTTTCGTAATGATCAAACGCAATCGTCCCGATCTTCCCGTCCAGCCTAACCTGCAGCAACTTCGTCTCCAGCAGCGCCATATCGATTATCCTCACCTACCACGCTGCCTCCTTCTTACCCACTCAGCAGTGATAAACGTCACTCCCACCTTTCGCAATGTGTCCGCGACGTTACACACTGCGCCCCACACCTCGTAAAAATCTTCCCGCGGGTGCCCCACACGTCGTAGTTACGTGTGGGGACTTTGACTTCCTCTCCCGCTGCGAACTTTCCCAGCAACGCAAAAATTCCTACTCCTCCTCAATCCCCAAATCTCTCCGCCGCCCGCGCCTTTGCTTTCGCCGCTTCCTCTTCCCGATTCTTCGGCGGCGCCGTAGTCTCCAGCGAACGCAACAGTCTCACCGATACCTCCGTCACCTCATCCACCGCGTTCTCAAACGCACTCTCATTCGCCTTCGACGGTTTCGTAAATCCACTGATCTTCCGCACAAACTGCAGCGAAGCCGCCCGCACCTCATCCTCCGTAACCGGCGGCTCAAAATTAAACAAAGTCCGAATATTCCGACACATACTTTCTCAACCTCCTGGCATTTCTCTGTGACCTCTGCGCTCCCTCTGTGATCTCTGTGGTAAAGCCTTTTCTTCTTTCCTCGCCTTTTCCCAACATTACCACTTGACACGCACTCCCCGCTCTTGTATTTAACCTATAGGTTAAATACAAATGCAAGACCAACTCTCCTCCACCTTCGCCGCTCTCGCCGATCCCACTCGCCGCGCCATCCTCGCTCGCCTCATCGCCGGTGAAACCTCTGTCACCCAACTCGCCGAGCCCTTCGACATCTCCATGCCCGCCATCTCCAAGCACCTCAAAGTCCTCGAGCGCGCCGGCCTCATCGCTCGCGGTCGCGAAGCCCAATGGCGCCCCTGCCGCCTCGAAGCCCGCCCCCTCAAAGACGCCGCCGACTGGATCGACCACTACCGTAAGTTCTGGATGGAGAGCTTCGACCGCCTCGATGACTATCTTCAAGAGCTCAAGAAAGACCAACTCGCTAAGGAGAAGAAGCATGTCCGAATTCAGCAGCGCCCAAAAACAAAGTGAGTCCGAACGCGAAATCGTCATCTCGCGGGTCTTCGATGCGCCCCGCCAACTGATTTTTCAAGCGTTCACGGAGCCCGAACGCCTCGCCCACTGGTGGGGGCCCAAAGCTTTCATCTGGGTTTCCAGCAAACTCGACCTCCGTCCCGGCGGCCCCTTTCACTACTGCATGCGTTCGCCCAAGGGCGACGAGATGTGGGGCAAGTTCGTTTACCACGAAATTGTTCCGCCCGAACGTTTGGTCTTCACCAATTCGTTTTCCGATGCGCAAGCCAACACCGTTCGCGCCCCCTTCAGCCCGCATTTCCCGTTAGAAGTTCTGAACACCCTCACCCTCGTCGAGGATCAGGGCAAAACCACTCTCACCTTGCGCGGCACTCCACTGAATGCTTCCGAAGAGGAGCGCCAATTGTTCGCCTCCTGGCATCCGTCTATGCTGAAGGGCTTCGGTGCCACCTTCGACCAACTCGACGAATATGTTTCCTCCTTGCGCCAGGATCACCCATGAGAACCGCCGATCAAAAGGAGAATCACCAATGGCTGTAGCAATCACACGAGAAGAAGAACACGAACTCATCCTCACCCGCACCTTCGATGCCTCACCCGATCTCGTCTTCAAAGCTTGGACCAATCCCGAATGCCTCCTAACCCAATCCAAATCCTGAACTCTGCGGACCGCTTCCTGTTTCTCTTACAGGAAGCGCGAAGCGGTCCACAACTTCAACGACGATCGCCAGGATGTCATCCCGACCGGAGCGCCAGTGCCTTTTACTGGCGCGTAGTGCGCCACGGAGCGTCATTGCCAAATCAAAGTCACAAGCCACCAAATTCAACCACGCCCCTAGCCGCGCTGTCATCCCGACCGGAGCACGCTTCGTGCGCAGTGGAGGGATCGAGGCAAGATCAAATCGCCGTGACAGCCAATTCACTTCCGCGTCTCATACCAACGTTTCCGTATCTCCGCAATAAATCCCGCCTTATCCTTCTTCATCAATTTCACCAGCGCCTCGTTCTCCGTCTTCTCATGGCCCCCCGCCCACAACACCATCTCCGTCAACACTGGCGCCAGATCGATTCCCTTTTCCGTCAATTTATAAATTTGCTTGCGCCCGTCGCTCGCATCCTGCTCCACCGTAATGATTCCGTGAGCTTCCAGATTCCTCAATCGATCTGCAAGAATGTTCGTCGCAATCTTTTCGTACGATCCCAAAAATTCCTTATACGTTCGGAACCCCCGCAGCATCATGTCCCGAATGATCAGCAGCGACCACCGGTCTCCCAGAATCTCCACCGACGCATTCAGCGGACACCCCGACCGGCGCTTTTCTCCCGACGTCAAATTTCTCATGCATTTACCTTATCATTTTTAACTTGCTTTTTGCAAGTAATGTGCCACACTGCTCTTCGTCGCGCCGTTTTTCTCGCGATCCAGCCCGCAACAAATTTCTCCGGAGGCCGCTTCGGTTGGACCGGCGGTTACGGCACTACGGCGTATACCGATCCTGCGGAAGGAATGATTGGCATTCTTTTTACCCAGCGCATGATGGATTCACCGGAACCACCGAGGGTTTTCACCGATTTTTGGACGTTGCCGTACGGAGCTAAGGAGTAGCATTGTCGCGCGCAACGGACTACGTTGTAACGGCGGCGCGACACCTTCGCAAGGCTCGGAAAAAAATGTTGGCTTATAGAGGCTGCGGTGATATTTGCTGTGGTCGCACCCCGAAAAGGAGAATTAATTCATGAGCGGAGTTCGGTTGCTGGTCGGTACAAGGAAAGGCGCTTTCATTCTTACATCCGATGGCAAGCGCGAAAAGTGGGACGTCTCCGGGCCACATTTTGGCGGATGGGAAATGTATCATCTTAAAGGTTCGCCCGCCGACCCGAATCGCATTTACGCATCGCAATGCAGCGGCTG
>JBAVNY010000617.1:0-2134 GCA_049691535.1 Candidatus Acidiferrum sp. | reverse complement strand
GATCGGCCCTTAGTTCGCCACGCGAGGGGATATACGGAAAATAGCTTTCCCCGGAAAAAATATGGTTCGCCACTGCGTCTCGAACAACTCGCTGAAGTTTGCGATCTGGCAGTTTCAACCACTGCTCTTCTGGTGGCCGCCTTGGCGGGAAAGCGAAAGTTGCCCGTTTCCACTGCCATTGTTTAGCTTTAGTCTCTTTACTAAACGGCACCACGGTTACGGATAGCGACGGCATCCATCTTCTGGGGTTTCGCAGTACCATCTGTCCGCGGACTGGTTCACCCGCAAACACGTGTTCGGGCAGCCGGACATCGAGTTCCAGATCTCGCAATACGACCGCCGAAGCAATCCCAGAAACCAGGATTGCGGCGAGCATGGCGGCTACCACGATATAAAGCAGATTGTTACCAGTGTTAAGTGCGGCGACTCCGATCAATATGACGACCGTTACATAAATGAGTCCGAGCCGGGTGACCTTGTAGTCCACCGCGTCTCGGATGCGTGCTCCAGCGACGCGCTTGGCCAGGTAGGGGACAGTCGTGATTCCAACAAAGACCGCAAGTAGCAGTGCAATTGACGCAAGAATCAGGGTTGCCCACAAATTGCCAGACTCCCGCGAAACGCTCGAAAAAAGCGCCGCCGCGAAAGCTAAAACAAGACCTCCTATGGCAAGCAAGAAACGGGTCCAGGCTTGAGAGATGGGGAGGTGCGACAGAAGCCCGGTCGGGGTTGAAAGTCGAGCGTGCAATTGATCAGCTTTAGGCAAACCGCGCAACGAAGGGAGTCCACTGAAGCGTACCACCAGCCGAAGTAACCTGAAAGTTACTGTCGACCTTGGGAGGAAAAATTTGCGCGTGGATTTCGTTTGTAGCCGGATCGGCCGAGATGGCAGATTAATCCCGTAATCTGTTGGTAGGTAAACGACTACCGTGCTTGCACTTACCAAAATGCACAGAAGTCTTCCATAAAGTGTAGCCCGGCTTTGCCCATCCCTCTATAATGATGGAAGTCATTATCCGTAATGGATTTAATGGCGCTTATATGAGCTCTTCCGTGGCCCCGAACGTGCATAAGTCTTCTCGGCGGCCTAGGTTTGGCCTTTCGCAGTTAGCGCCGATGAGCCAGGATTTTCAAATTCGCCCAGCAGTGTTGCTGTTTCTGCTAACCGCAGCTGCGATCGTTCTAGCCGCCATCAATTTCCAGAAAGAAAGCGAGTTTCGGGTCCCCTACGACGGCGTTTGGTGGGTCGAGCACAATGGGGCTGTCGTTGCAGATCGTGTCGAGGCAGGCGAACCCGGGGCCAAGGCTGGAATCAAAGAAGGGGACCACCTGGTTGAAATCGACCAGGAGCCTGTCAAAAACACCGCGTCTCAAGTCCAGCAAATGTATCGTGCGGGTGCCTGGCAAAAAACTACTTACTCCGTGGTGCGCAAGGGCGTGCCGGTTGACGCAGAAGTATATCTGGTTGCGGCGGAGAAATCCCTCAACCAATGGTTACGGCTTATTGCGCTGATTTATCTGGGAATAGGGGTTTATGTACTGCTTCGCCGATGGACAGCGCCCGGATCGATGCACTTTTACATTTTCTGCCTGGTATCGTTTATTTTTTACGCCTTTAAGTACACAGGCAAATTCAATCAGTTCGACTGGACAATTTACTGGTCCAATGTGGTGGCTGGCCTTTTGCAGCCTGCACTTTTTCTCCATTTTGTTCTCACATTCCCCGAAAAGAGTCGCCTGATCCGCAAGCACGGGTGGATAATCCCACTGATTTACATCCCAGGGGCGATTTTGTTGATCCGCCATGTTCTGGCACTTCGATTCTTGAGTGCCACTGAGAGTCTGCGCTGGAATCTTGATCGCGTACAAATGGGTTATCTCGCCCTGTTTTTTATAATCGCGGCTGGCGTCCTATGGCATAGCTATCGCAGCGCTAGCACGCCAATTCTGCGCCAGCAACTCAAGTGGGTTACCCGAGGCACGATCCTTGCCATTACGCCATTCACGTTGTTCTACGTGATCCCTTACCTGAGTGGAGCAGTACAGACGAACGGGATGAGAGTTTCGGTTTTGTCTCTGGGCTTACTGCCTCTCACCTTTGGATACGCGATCTTCCGCTATCGCCTCATGGACG
>JBAVNY010000616.1:0-6813 GCA_049691535.1 Candidatus Acidiferrum sp. | reverse complement strand
CTTTATCCCTGACGCTGCTTGTGCTTCGGATTCACGCAAATCACCCGAACCACGCCGCGCCGATGGATAACCTTGCACTTGTCACAAATCTTTTTAACACTTGCCCGAACTTTCATACTGCTTGCTCCCTCGCTGGCCATCCAAAAACGGCCGCTACCAAATTTGTTGCGCGTCGTCCGCTACTACTTGTAGCGGTACACGATCCGGCCGCGGGTTAAATCGTAAGGCGACAATTCCACCGCCACCTTGTCTCCCGCCAGAATCCGGATGAAATTCTTGCGCATCTTGCCGGAAACGTGCGCCAGTACCTGGTGCTTGTTTTCCAGCTCAACCCGGAACATCGCATTTGGCAACGGCTCAATCACCGTCGCCATTACTTCAATCGCGTCTTCCTTCGAATTCCCGGAATCGCTCTTCTCTTTTTTCTCGTACGGCTGCTTCGCCATAATCTCCCGTGTTCACTGCGACGAACTTATATTGTTACCAAGACGGCCCGGTCATTTCTTTGGGGCGCGTCAAAATCCATGGGCCATTCGCGGTCACCGCCACGGTATGCTCGAAATGTGCCGAAGGACTGCCATCGGCTGTTTCCGCCACCCACTCGCCGCGCATTTGCACTTCCGGCCGGCCCGCATTCACCATCGGTTCGACGGCGATGACCATGCCTTCCTGCAAACGAGCACCGCGTCCCGGCTCTCCGTAGTTCGGAAGATTGGGTTCATCATGCATCCTGGTGCCGATGCCATGTCCCACAAATTCCCGTACTACCGAATACCCGTGCTGCTCCACCCAACTTTGCACCGCGTGTCCGACATCGCCCAAACGATTTCCCGGGCGCATCTTGTCGATCGCGCGATCTAGCGATTCCCGGGTCACCTCCAGGAGCTTCTGCAACTCCGGGCTGATGCGGCCCACCGGCACGGTTACTGCCGAGTCTCCGTAGTAGCCGTCGACTTCCATGCCAAAGTCGATGGATACAATGTCGCCCTCGACCAACTTCCGCTTCGGCGACGGGATGCCATGCACGATTTCGCTATTCACCGACGTGCACAGCACACAGGGATAACCGCGATATCCCTTGAATGCGGCCTTGCCTGGCCTGCCCGCGATGAGCCTTTCGGCAACTTTCTCCAGGTCCATCGTAGTCACTCCCGGCTTTACTTCCGCCCGAAGCGCATTCAACACTTCATGAACTGCCTGACCCGCGCGATACATCTTCTCGAGTTCAGCACTGCTGCGTAATTGAATCGCCATTGCCCTTTACCGCATTCCACGCATGCTGGACACGAGCTGCTGGATGTCTTGCTTTACTTCCTCCACGCTCTTCCGCGCATCCACATCGTGTAAATACCCGAGCCGCCGGTAGTACGTAACCAGGGGCGCGGTCTGCTTCTCGTACGCGTGCAATCGCGGCCCAACTACTTCTTCGCGATCGTCAGGGCGATGAATTAACTCGCCACCGTCGTTATCGCAAATCCCTTCTACCTTCGGCGGCCGGTCGTAAATATTATAAATCTCGCCGCACAACTTGCAGACTCGCCGGCCCGTCATACGCCGCATCAGCACGTCGGTGCCAATGATCATATGAATCACGAACGGATGCTTGAATCCATGCTGCTTCAGCAATTCACCCAGATACTTCGCCTGAGTGACCGTTCGCGGAAACCCGTCAAACACGAAACCGGCACTGCAATCCGCTCGCTCGATGCGCTCTGCCACCATCCTGAGCACCAACGAGTCCGGCACCAGCTCGCCGCGTTCCATGATCGGCTTCACCTTCAAGCCTAGCGGCGTGCCAAGGGCAATGTGCTCCCGTAGCATGTCACCCGTCGAAAGATGCGGCACGCCGTACTTCTTTGCCAGCTCTTTCGCCTGAGTGCCCTTTCCCGAGCCCGGAGGCCCCAGGAAAATCACCGCGCGGTCGAGTTTTCCCACGGGACGCTCTTCCAGCGCCACGTCTCGTCTCCCTTAACGACGGCTACGCAAACGGCCCTTACGCGCGAAACCCTCGTAATTGCGCATGACGAGTTGTGCCTCGAGTTGCTGCACGGTGTCCATCGCCACACCGACCACGATGAGGAGCGAAGTTCCCCCAAAATAAAACGCCACACCGAGACCGTTCAAAATCCACTGTGGAAAGTGGCGGTCAAACCAGTCGCCGCCCAGCCATACCGGCAAGTGGTTCAAGTGAATACCCGCGATCATCCATTCCGGGAGCAGGCAGACCAGCGCCAGATACACCGCGCCGATAAACGTCAACCGCTTCAGGATCATGCTCACATATTCCGAGGTGCTGCGGCCCGGACGAATGCCGGGGATGAACCCGCCATTCTTGCGCATGTTGTCCGCAAGCTCCGTCGGATTGAAAACGATGCCGACATAGAAGAAGGCGAACAGAATGATCATCAGAACATAAATCAGCGTGTACAGCGGTTCGCCCCACTTCAGCTTGTCCGCAATGCCTTTTAAGAACGGCCATCGCGCGCCCAGCATCAGCGCCGCGGTAGCCGGAAATGCCAGCAACGAACTCGCAAAAATTGGCGGAATCACGCCACCGGAATTAACGCGCAACGGCAGATATGTGGACTGGCCACCCATCATGCGCCGCCCCACAACCCGCTTGGCGTACTGCACCGGAATCCTTCGTTGCGCGCCTTCGACGAACACGATGAACGCCACCACCGCGATCATCAGCGCCACCAGAAGCAAAATTACAAGCGGCGTGAATGCGCCCCACGCCTGCGTCTTGGCCTTTTCCCATAGATCGAAAATCGCTCGCGGCAAGCCAACTACGATGCCAACGAAAATAATCAGCGACATACCATTGCCGATGCCGCGTTCGCTGATCTGCTCGCCCAGCCACATAATGAACGCCGAACCTGTGGTCAACGTCAGCACCGTCATGAGCACGAAGCCGATTCCCGGGTGATACACAAGATTGGCTTGCGACTGCAGCGTGGACGCGATGGTTGTGCCTTGAACGATGCTCAATGCAATCGTCAAGTACCGGGTGTACTGCGTGATCTTCCGCCGGCCCAGCTCGCCCTCTTTTTGTAAACGCTCCAGGTACGGGAACACCACCGTCATCAACTGCAAGATAATCGACGAAGTGATGTACGGCATGATGCCCAATGCGAAAATCGTGACCCGCCGGAAGTTTCCGCCGCTGAACAAGTCGAAAATCCCTAGAACGGAACCCGCCGATTTCTCCATCAGGAGCCGAAGCTCTTCAGCGTTGATTCCCGGTGTCGGAATGTGCGCACCAAGGCGATAGACCGCGAGCAGCGCCAGCGTAAAGAACAGCCGCTTGCGCAGATCTTCGATCCGGAAGAGATTCGCGAATGCTTGTAAGAAACGATTCAACATTACGAGTCCTAAGTCCTATCGGATTACGCCACTACCTCAAACGCACCACCCGCCTTGGTGATCTTTTCCTTGGCGGAAGCGCTAAATGCATGAGCATGAATAGTGAGCTTATTCTTCAACTCGCCATCGCCCAAAACCTTGATCGGATCCGTGGCGCGGCGAATGAAACCGTGCGCGCGCAGCAACTCTGGCGTTACCGTCTCGCCCGCGGGGAACACATTCAGCTCCTCCAGGTTGACGACCGAATACGACACGCCAAACGGATTGTGAAACCCGCGCTTCGGAATGCGGCGATGCAACGGCATCTGTCCGCCTTCAAACCCGCGCCGGCGCGAATAACCACGCCGCGATTTCTGTCCCTTGTTTCCCGAGCCCGCGGTCTTGCCCAGCTTCGAACCCATGCCGCGGCCGACGCGAACCTTCTTCTTGCGCGAACCCTTCGGCGGGCGCAGCGTCGATAAGCTTACCGGCTTGTATGCCTTTTTCTCTTTATCAGCCATGAATTACTCCACCACTTCCACAAGGTGCCGGACCTTATGAATCATGCCGCGCGTTTCCGGCGTGTTCTCGCGCTCCACTACCTGATGCATTCTGCGCAGGCCAAGTCCACGAATCGTGGCGCGCATATCATCAGTGCTGCCGATGAAGCTCTTGACCCACTTCACTTTCACGGTTCCGGCGCTCTGCGCGCCCTTCTTTTCGCCAGCCATGCTTATTCCCCTGCCGCCTTCTCAACGGGCTTTTCCGCAACTACTCTCGGCGGCCTGCCGCTGATTTCTTCAATGGTCTTGGAGCGCGTTTCGGCCACTTGCCCGGCATCCTTCAAGCTGAGCAGCGCGGCGAACGTAGCCTTAATGACGTTATGCGGATTAGATGTGCCCAACGACTTGGTGAGCACATTGGTGATTCCCGCAACCTGCATGACCTTGCGAACCGGGCCTCCCGCGATTACGCCGGTGCCTTCTGAAGCCGGCTTCAGCAGCACCTGCGCTGAACCGTACCGTCCTGTAACCTGGTGCGGAATCGTGGTGCCCTTCATATTCAACTTGATCAGGTTCTTCTTCGCCTGTTCAATTCCCTTCTTGATGGCCATGGGCACTTCGCGCGCTTTGCCCATTCCGAAACCAGCATGGCCCTTACTATCGCCAACCACGACGAGCGCTGAAAAGCTCAGGTTCTTGCCGCCCTTTACCACCTTGGTGACGCGATTGATGGCGACCACATCATCCTTCAAGTCCGAAGGATTGACCTCGAGGATTCGCCGCACCGCTAGACTGTCACGCAAAATTTGCTTCGACATTTAGAACTGTAACCCCGCTTCCCGCGCTGCATCTGCGAGCGCCTTGACGCGGCCGTGATACTTATACCCGCCGCGGTCGAACACCACCTTGACGACACCGGCTGCCTTGGCGCGCTCAGCAATGTACTTGCCAACGGCCTTAGCGGAGGCGATGTTGCCACCACCCTTCAAATTCTTTTTCGTTTCCTTGTCTACCGAACTAGCGGACACCAGCGTGCGCCCGCTGCGATCATCAATGATCTGCGTGTAAATGTGCCCCACCGAGCGATACACGCACAGGCGTGGACGTTCCGGCGTGCCGGAAACCTTGGTGCGCACTCGCGAGTGCACACGTTGCCGGCTCTGATTCTTCGATAGCTTGCTTACTCGTGCCGATGCCACTGTTGTATCTCCTTCAATCCCCTTCTTCAGGCTGCAACTGCCATCCCTGAAGAAAAATCTCTCAACTCAATTCCTACGCTGCGCCAGCCTTTGCTCCTGCCTTGCCGGCCTTCTTCTTCAAGCGCTCGCCGGTAATACGAATGCCCTTCTGCTTGTACGGATCGGGTGGACGCAGCGAACGGAGGTCCGCAGCCACCTGGCCAACTTGCGCTTTATCGGCGCCGCTGACCACAATGTGCGTCTGCTTGTCCACCGTGATCTGAATTCCTTCCGGAATCTGAAACTCCACCGGATGCGACCGGCCAAGCGCGAACGCAACTGCCTTGCCCTTTACTTCCGCGCGATATCCCACGCCGACGATGTCCAGATCTTTCTTGAAGCCCTGGGTCACGCCATGAACAGCGTTGGCCAGAAGAGCGCGAGCCAGACCATGCAACGCGCGATCATCTTCATGCTCGCGCACGGCGGTCAGCACGCCATCTTTCTGCTCCAACTTGATTTGCCGCGGCACCAGCACATGCAGCTTCCCCTTGGGACCCTGCACTTCCACTTTGCCGCCACCCACGTTGATCTTCACGCCCGCGGGCACTGGAATCGGTTTGCGACCAATACGTGACATCTGTTCTGTCCTCGTCTCTCGAACTCGTTACTGCCTTTGCGCTCTCGCGAACGCGACTACCAAACTTCGCAAAGAATTTCGCCGCCCAAATTCGACTTGCGCGCCGTGCGCCCAGTCATCAATCCCTTGGGCGTGGTCAGGATGCTGATTCCCAGTCCACCCACCACCGGCTTGATTTCGCGTGACCCCAGATAATTGCGCTGTCCAGGGCGCGAAATGCGCTTCATCCCGGTAATCACGCTGCGCCGGTCCGGGGTGTACTTCAAAAATACCCGGAGCGTCTTGCGCGTCTTGTTTTCGTCCACCATCTTGTAGGTCGAGATGTAGCCCTCTTCCTTCAGGATGCGGGCAATCTCGGTCTTCAACTTCGATACCGGCACATCGACACGCTGGTGCTTTGCGGCAGCCGCGTTGCGAATACGTGTCAGGAAATCAGCTATTGGATCCGTCTGCATAGTCTCTTCTCTCGCTCCTACCAGCTTGCTTTCACAACGCCCGGGATTTCGCCCTTGAGCGCCATGCCGCGGAAACAGATGCGGCACATTTGGAACTTGCGGATGTAGCCACGTGCGCGGCCGCAGCAGCGGCAACGGTTGCGCACTCTCACCTTAAACTTGGGCTTCTTGAGGCTCTTGGCAATTTTTGCGGTGCGTGCCATTTATTGTGCTACTCCTTTTTCACGCAAGGGGAAACCAAGTCCCTTGAGCAATTCGCGGCCTTCTTCATCGTTGCGCGCCGTGGTGGTCAAAGTAATATTCATCCCTTTGATCTTGTCCACGCGGGTGTAATCGATTTCTGGAAAAACCAACTGATCCTTCAGCCCCAGCGTGTAATTGCCGCGGCCATCGAACGCATTCGAAGGCAAGCCGCGGAAGTCGCGTACGCGTGGCAGCACCACGTTGCACAGCCGGTCGAGGAATTCGTACATCTTCTCGCCACGCAGCGTCACCGCGCAGCCAATCGGCATGCCTTTGCGAATCTTGAAATTCGCAATGGACTTCTTGGCGCGCGTGATGATCGGCTTCTGGCCGGTGATCTGGCCCAACTCCACTGCTGCGGTATCCAGCAGCTTGGCGTTCTGGCTGGCTTCGCCGAGGCCGATGTTCAGCGTGACCTTCTTGAGCTTCGGCACGGCCATGACGTTCTT
>JBAVNY010000615.1:0-1933 GCA_049691535.1 Candidatus Acidiferrum sp. | reverse complement strand
GATGCCTCCTTGTGACCCAAACTTATCTCAGCCGCTAGCCAACCACTGCTCCGTTCGTCTCACGCGAAGCGTCCGCCGCAGGGCGGCTTCGTTCAAACGCGCTTGTATTGACCGTGGGGACTGCCGCGTTTACGGGCCGGGCTCGCTATCACTCGAAGGTCGAGGCTTCTCCCTCTGCGGCAGAGTCCATTTGGAGTGAACCCTGGAACTGACACACAAAAATAGGGCACAGTTTTCGGGAAAGGAAACAAAGGTGGAGAGAAAGAGATATTCCCGGAAATTTCAGCGAATGGCGGTCGAGCGCATGGAGACTTGTGAAGATGTCGGCGAGTTAGCCCGAGAACTCGGGGTACGACCGAGGTGCCTCTACAAGTGGCGCAAGAAGCTGGAGATGGTTGAACCAGGACAAGAATCGTCGCGGCCCAGCACGCACGCATCTGCTCACCGCAAGGAAATCCATCGCTTGAAGCAGCTTTTGGCAGAGAAGACCCTGGAGGTGGATTTTTTCAGAGGTGCCTTGCAAAAAATCGAGGCTCGACGCCAGCGCAACAGCGGCTCTGGCGAAATGGCATCTACGACCAGATCCGAGAAGTGATGTCATTGCAAGGCAGCCTGAGTGTCGAGCGCATGTGTCAGATGGTGCCGGTCAGTCGCAGAAGTTTCTACCGCTCGCTGGAAGAGCAGCAGCCAGCTGAGGAGGAGATGGAAGTGCGATCTGCGATCCAACAAATTGCCTTGGAGCATCGCCGCCGTTACGGCTATCGACGGATTACAGCGGAGCTGCACCACCGGGGCATGCAAGTGAACCACAAGAGAGTGGCGCGGATCATGCGAGAAGATAACCTGCTGGGGATGCAGCCGGAGCGTTTCGTGGTCACAACCAATTCGAATCACAAGCTGGAGATATATCTCAACTTAGCCAGTCGTATGAAACTGACGGGCATCAATCAGCTCTGGGTGGCGGACATCACGTACATCCGGCTGAAAGCCGAGTTTGTCTATTTAGCGGTGATCCTCGATGGCTTCTCTCGCAAAGTGGTGGGCTGGGCACTGGATCGAACTTTGGCAATGCGATTGACGATCGGGGCGCTGCAGCAAGCCATCGAGAGCCGACACCCAGAACCTGGTTTGGTGCATCACTCGGATCGAGGATTACAATACGCCTCGGAAGAATACGCAAAAGTCCTCGAGAAAAACCGCGTGATTCCGAGCATGAGCCGGCCGGCGAACCCGTATGACAACGCAAGCTGTGAAAGCTTCATGAAGACGCTGAAGCGGGAAGAAATCTACGCCAACAAGTACGATGATCTAGAAAATCTACGAGCGAACATCGAAGAGTTCATCGAGCAGTATTACAATCGGCTGCGCTTGCACTCGGCGCTGGGCTATCGATCTCCCGAAGAGTTCGAGCAACAGATCGAGGCGTTAGATACGGCCGAATCGCGAAGCGCAACGATGGTGTTCTTTGAGAACAAGGAGAACGGCAGGAAGATTTCTAAAGGACTACTGGGGAAAGGGACTCAAATGCCGTCCCCTTCCCCAGACCCCTTCTCCTGCTAGCAGATGCAAGAACGCCTTTAGGAAAGCGGAAGCTGTGTCCAAATAATTTGTGCCATCCTAGGGGTTCACCCCACATTTCATGGTCCATTCATGGTCCAATAAATGTTACTTGGGGTTCCAAAGCGCGGTTTTGGTAGCCATCCGTGCCGCGTAGTTTCAAGCAGTTACCAATAGATGGTGCACTGTCACGGCAGAGGTCGCGAGTTCGAGTCTCGTCGTCCCCGCCATCTTTTCAGTGACATAAAAGGTTTCCACGTTGCTTCAGTTGCACAGCGGTTGCACAAGGGTCAAGCCGGAAGCCGCGTCGTTGACGGCTTTTCTGACATCAGGCAGCACTTCCTCAGGTTTCACATAATGCTTGTCAGCGACTGCC
>JBAVNY010000614.1:0-6301 GCA_049691535.1 Candidatus Acidiferrum sp. | reverse complement strand
CCAGTGCACTGGGAAAGTTTGTGGACGCGAAGCCTGCGTCGCACTATCCTTGCTCATCTCTCTTCGTCTTCTAGTACAGAAGCTCCAGGGCAGAGGTTCCCTTGTCTACGCCGCCTCCTCAGCATCGCGCACTCATCGTTGATTCGAGTCCCGAGGTCAACAGGCTGCTCTCCAATCTCTTCGACCCTCAGGAATGGTCTTTTCGCTTTGCGTCCGATAACACCGAGGCGTTGCATCTAGCCCAGGCCGAATCCTTCGACCTCATTATTACCGGCGTGCGCACCACCGGTCAGGAAGACATCGAGCTTCTTCGCCGTCTTCGCCTCGTTCGTCCTCACACGCGCCTCATCATCCTCACCGATGAATTTACCCCCGGCGACGTTATCGCCTCCATCCGCGAGCGCGCTTTCAGCTACTTCTCCCGCCCCTTCTCCACCGAGAAACTTACGGAGTTTATCCATATTGCTGTTTCTGAGCCTTGCTGGGACGATGGCATCGAAATTTTGTCTGTCGCTCCCAACTGGATTCGCCTATCTGTTCGCTGCGACGTGCTCACCGCCAATCGCCTTCTCCAATTTTTCCGCGAAGCTTCCCAGCTTCCCGATGCTGAAACCGAGGAAGTTGCCACTGCGTTCCGCGAGATACTGCTCAACGCCATGGAGCATGGCGGTAAATTCGATCCGTCACAATATGTGGAAGTCGGTTACGTTCGAACCAAGCGAGCTGTCATTTGCCGCGTCAAAGATCCGGGTGAGGGTTTTTCTCAAGATGAATTGAAGCACGCTGCCGTTTCCAACCCTCCGGATGACCCTTTTCGTCACGTGGCGGAGCGCGAATCTCGGGGGCTTCGTCCCGGTGGCTTCGGTATCCTGATGGCCAAACAGCTAGTTGACGAACTGCTCTTCAACGAAAAAGGCAACGAAGCGATCCTCGTCAAGTATCTCGATCACCCACCTGCCGCGCCGAAATCCTAATTCCGGAATAACCAAACTCAGAATCCCGCTGGACGTTGCGAGGCTACGTTGAAGTGCTGCTCTAGACTCAACGCGGCTTGGGCGGTCGTGCCTTCATCGAACAGGCGGCCAATCAAGGTGACGCCATGGGGAACACGGCGCGGTGTAGGAAATTTGGGAAGAGGATTCTTGGGATCAGGCGCCCAGTCCGAACGTGCTTGGCTCACTTGGACGAAGCCGGTACGCAGTGTTATGGACGGATGGCCGGTGTTGTTGCTGATCGCTAGCATCTCGTCGCGAAGCGACGGCACTAGCAGTACATCGACTTGCGAAAAGATGCGCGCCATTTCTTCGCAGACCTTGCGGCGGAACCGGTCGGTCTGGACGAAATCAACGGCAGAGAGAAAACGCGCCTGCCGAAAGAGATTCGGCCAAGCGTCGAGCACCTGCATTTTCAATTGATCGACACCGTGCGAGAGTGTGAGCTCTTCGAAAGCAGCAGCACCTTCCGCAAAGAGAATGAGGTTGAGCGAATCGTAAGGCCAGTTGGGGAGGGAAACTTCCACTGGAACCATGCCCAGTTTAGGAAGCGCGGCGAGTGCCTCGCGATCGACATCCGTGGCGGGATTCTGTTTCATCCACTCCGGAAAATAGCCGACACGCAGCCCTTTGACCGATGCGTTGGCGTCAAAATCGAGATGGCTGGGAATGCTGGAAAGATCGCCGGGATCCGGACCGGAGATGGCTTGCAGCACCAGCATCGCGTCCTCTACGGAGCGCGTCATCGGGCCCAGTTTGTCCAGCGACCAGCACAGCGTCATCGCGCCGGTACGCGGCACCCGACCATAGGTAGGACGCAGGCCGGTGACGCCGCACCGCATGCTGGGACTCACGATACTGCCTCCGGTTTCGCTGCCGATAGAGAACGCCACAAGCGCCGCTGCGGTGGCGGCGCCGGGACCTGCACTGGAACCGGAAGCTCCTTCTTCAAGCAGCCACGGATTGACCGTCTGGCCTCCAAACCAAATGTCATTCAGCGCAAGCGCTCCGAGACTGAGCTTGGCAATCAAGACCGCACCAGCTTTATGCAGACGCGCGACCACTGCGGAGTCTTCCTTGGGAATGCGATTGCGAAATGGCTCAGCACCGTAGGTGGTGGGGATATTGGCGGTGTCGAGAAGATCTTTCACGCCGAAGGGAATTCCATGAAGTGGGCCACGATATTTGCCTTTCGCGATTTTCTTGTCCGCTTGCTTGGCGTGGGCAAGCGCAAGATCGCGAGTAACCGTAATGACGCAGCGCAGTTTTGGATCGAACTGCTCGATGCGCCGAAGATAAATGTTTGTGAGCCGCTCGGAGGTTAGTTGGCGACGCTCGATCCAGTGCGAGAGCTGCGAAACGGTGGAATAGGCGATGTCTTCATCGTTCGTGGGGAGCGTTCCGGGATCGGAATGAGAACGAACGAAACGGTCTCGCTGCGGAGCTGCGGGCGAATCGGGCATGGCAGAAATGTAGCGGGAAAATGGCGCGAGCGTGGGTTCGAGTGGAACGGCGCGCGGACCGGTGCGCCGTTCATAGAGGGCGGCCATATTTACGCGCCAGGTGCTCGCGGCTTGCGCCAGATCGGGGGGAGTGAGTTCAACGCGCACCAGTTTTTCAGCCTCAGTAAATGTGGTGACAGAAACTTCCGGGCCGACAGCCGGTCCCGTGCCATAAGCGGGAGGAGCGCCTGCAGGAAGCTGTTGGGTGGGATCTTGTGCTGCAACGGCCGTCAAACTCCCAGCGGTATTGGCGGCCTCG
Organism: Candidatus Acidiferrum sp.; assembly: GCA_049691535.1. GTDB lineage: Bacteria > Acidobacteriota > Terriglobia > Acidiferrales > UBA7541 > Acidiferrum. Next base: position 3,548 of record JBAVNY010000614.1, on the reverse strand, counting down.
AGGTGCGGAGCGGCTGCAGTGGCCAGCAGGCCCAAAGAAGTTTTGGTCAGGAACTCTCTACGGGAATTAGACATGAATCCTCCGCGTGAGATTGTAGCCGAGAGTGCGCGTAGGTTTGAAATCAGCGATTGCAGGTTGGATTGCGCGTCAAATTCCAGCAGTAATTAGACACTCAGGAAAATACAGATGTGAAGGCAGCAGCGAAATCATTCTTTGACCACTAATCGCCAGTCGGTTGGCGGAAAAACGAGTGGCCAGAAGTTGGGAGCGGGATTATCGAATTCGAACGCGACGGCGAAATACCCGTTAATAGATTTGTCGCAGCGGATGACATGACAGGGTTGCGATGCCCCGGTACCGGGATTGGAGAGCACCAATTTCTGACTCTGCTGGACCCGCGTTCCCATTTCGAGCAGCCCGCCATGGGCATTCACGCAAAGCGTATAGGCATCTCCGTGAAGCGATCTGCCATCCGACTGAGGAATTTCGAGTAACACGGGGACTTGCAGAAGGACGCGTTCACTCCGACGACGATTGCGTGGGTCGGCTTCTGCGACCACACCGGGAACGCGCGGAAGTTCACGGGCCAAACGAGATATTCGTGGGCGAAGCGAAAATCGTTTCACAGAACACCGCCTGGAAAAAGAGTCTGCGCGATGAGAGAGGGCGACGCATGACCATCCGCAGAAAAACCGCTCTCCCGAAGAAACAGGGAGAGCGGGGACCGCGCGGGGAACGACAGACACCACAACAAAAAAGAGTGAGGGCGGAAAAGCATTCCAGCATCATGGTGAGGCACAAAACCCGCATTGACCGGCAAGATCAGAAAATGCTTTGGTTACCGAGCGTGACTGACAACGCCTGAAAACAGCAGCGTGCACGGCACAGGAAGAGATTTTCCGGTAGTAGCGGGTACAACAGGCCGCGAATAGGAAAAACATGAAAAAAGGGCCTGAAGCGAACGAGATATGGTACACATCTATGTAACCGGTCAGGGCCTTCGGAAGATATGCGGTAGATTCCCCGAAAGCTCCATTTTAGACTGACGGGATAAGCGGCGCCCAAACCGGGTTTTAGCGGAGTTTTCGCGGTGAGATGTGGGTAGATTGTAACCTCGTCACGTAACGCGGAGTTTGGAAACGGACGAGAGTTCAGATTGTTGCTTGGTATCCAAAGCACTGCGACTGAGTGCCAAGTACGCAGGAAGTTGCAAGCGGCCTATCCGACGGAACCTGCGCAGGAGATTTATGGCGAAGATTGCGCGCAGTTACTGCGGGACTTCGAGGAGGATCCTCTTTGCGGCCTAGCCAACGACTAAAAGATTTGCGCTCACGACTGGGTATCACGACGCGCGAGGTCGCGGATCTAAGCCAGAAAATTGCCGAGCGCGAGGGCAATTCGGAATTTACGATTTCGAATGCCTGGCTAACCCAGATCGAGAATTCTGATTCTGTTCCGAGTATTTTCAAGCTGTACAGTTTGAGCGCAATTTACCGCATCAAGTTCACAGAATTGCTTTCGCTATTCGGCGTTGAATTGGACCACCTGCATGAGCATCAGCTTGCTTCGCCCCTGGACAACACGCACCTGACCACGCTAGAGATCGACGACGAAGAGAGAACCGTGTCGTTCCCGGTTCGCTTCGATCGCGGCTTCGATATCGACAACACCAACTTGTTGTCGCGTATGGTAGAAGTGTGGGGCGAAATTCCAATTGCCTTGATCCAGCATCTCGATATCCGCCACAGTCAGTATGGGTACATCGGCCTGCAGGATTTCACGCTTTACCCCTTAATCCGGCCCGGTTCATTCGTCCAAGTGGATCAGCGGGTGACGAAAATTCAACCACGCAGATGGCGCACGGAATATGACCGCCCAATTTACTTCATCGAACTGCGCGACGGCTATGCGTGTTCGTGGTGCGAGTTGCAAGAAGGCAAGTTGCTGATGATCCCGCATCCACTCTCGCCATGCAATGTGCGAAGTCTCGACTACGGCAGCGATGCAGAAATCGTGGGGCAAGTGACCGCAGTTGCGATGCGAATTACGGATGGTCCGGGAGGCGGGACTGACGTTGCTGGAGCACTTCCAAAGCGAGTTTGAGATTTGACAGAAACAAATGGACGGTGAGCGGTTCCACATCTAGCGGAATCGCTACCCGGTACGGCTGTAGCGTGCGCCAGGCCTTAAGCAATTCCTCCGGCGTTTCCCGCGAACAGTGCACATACAGCGCGAGTTGAATCACCAATTCCTCAAGAGAACACAGCGTGAGTTTTTCGAAGAGTTCACGGTGCGCGGTTTCCAGCGCTTCCCGGACCGCCTCGGCGCCGAAATGCGTTTCCAACCCCGCGTGGTGATACCTGCCCGAATTGTAATCGCGCGTAGACGCCAGATAGATAAGACGATTCAAGTCGCCATTGATTTTGGCTAGCGTGCGTTGCCAGAGATCGTCATACGCCTTGCGCGCATCAGCGTGGAGCAATGTGGAACTCATGTGGGGCGGGTCCATCGGCGGACTGGGTTGGCGCAGTTCCATCGTACACCAGGACGCAAACGCTAATTTTCTCGCAAGGGAGCGAAAGAATTTTCACGGGCTACAGGCAAACCGTCAGCGATCCGCTGAATATGCGCCATCAAGTCTGCGGGAGCAAGGGGGCCGCCGAGCTGAATGACCAGTAGTCCCACACGACATACCACCGACAAGTAAAGGAATCGTCCGAGGAGGCGGAGTTCCTGGCCTGGTGACAAATCATGAGCTAGCCGCGAATTCTGTAAGTGATTGTGGCGAATGGCGGAGATGCGCGACGAGGTAACCGTAAGCCAGTAGCACGCTACTGCTTTGCGCTCAGAGAGAAACAGTTCTTCAAGCGCCGGACATCGTTCTCGCTTGATAAATTCCCAATCTTCGCCAGAGAAAATGGCTTCCTGAATGGCGGCCGCACTGGCGAACGACGATTGAGGCAGTTGACGGATTGTCGACCTGTCCTGCGAAGCCGCCGGCCAGTCCGGTGTACTGCGTGAACGAGAAAAAGCCACTAACGCGAGAACCAGCGCGAGCGCGGCAACTATACATAGGACCAGAATCAACATCAGCGCGCAGCCTTCCGGAAACCGACGCGGAGTTTGGCAAGTTCCTGGTGCGTGTCTTCCGCGAGCCGGGAGTAATCCTCTGGCGGCGGTTCGGGCTGATGAACCGGCTCAGGAGCCGGAGACCACAGCGCATAAAGCCAAATCATCAGAAAAAATAGGTAGGAGCTGATCTGGGCATATACCCAAATCTTCTTGAAGGAATCGCCAAAATGCGAGAGCAAGGAAAGATCAAAAACGCTGGTGGCTACCATGAGCCCATAGCCAGCCAAAATGCCCTTTAAATGCCGACTGCAGGGAATCGCATAAATAAGCAAAACGCAAACAATCGCCAGAATAGAAAATGCCTGAACAACTCGAACATTCCGTTCCAGTTCAGGCGGCGCGTGAGCTAACCACGAAAGTGTACCGTTCGATTGATATACGAATACCTTGGCGACGGCCAGCGCAAAGATAAATAG
>JBAVNY010000613.1:0-10454 GCA_049691535.1 Candidatus Acidiferrum sp. | reverse complement strand
GCATGGGGCTGTTTGCAGTGCTGCTGTACAGCTACCACGAGCCGAGAACTTTGCCCACCTGTCTGGCGATATCGCTGCTTCCGTTGGGAGTACTGGGGATTGTGCTTTTAGTCGTGGCCCTTGAAGGAGTGATCTGCTTGTTGATGGCGGCTCCGATTGCTACGGTGTTAGCGCTATTGGGTGGGTCGCTGGGCTATGCCATCCAGATAACGCACTGGACGCGAAGAGGAGCGCCGTTTGTGATTTCGGTGATGCTTGTGGCGATGCCCTCGCTCTTAGGGTACGAACACAACGCCAAGCCTCAGCCACATGTGTACCAAGTGCAATCGGAGATCGTGGTGAATGCTCCGCCGCAAATTGTGTGGCAGAAGGTGGTGTCGTTCACGGAGATTGCACCGCCGAAGGAGTTATTGTTCCGTGCGGGAGTGGCTTACCCGATTCGTGCCGAGATTGCGGGTTCTGGCGTAGGGGCCGCGCGGCGCTGTGTTTTTTCCACGGGCGCGTTCGTCGAGCCGATTGAGAGGTGGGACGAACCGAAACTGCTGCGATTCAGCGTGGCGGAAAATCCCGCGCCACTGAATGAACTGACTCCCTACGGCCACATCGAGCCGGCGCATTTGCACGGCTATTTCGTGTCGCACCAAGGGCAGTTTCAGCTCGCGGAACTGCCCGGCGGAAAAACAAAGCTGACCGGAATCACGTGGTACACCAACGCGATGTGGCCGGAACAATATTGGCACCACTGGTCTGATTACATCATCCATCGCATTCACATGCGCGTGTTGCTGCACATTCAAGAAGAAGCTGAACAAAGGCCGCCCCAGACGAATTGATGCGGGGCGGCGTTTAGCGGAAGGCTTGGGCTGCCAGGGGGCGCTGTTCCAGGACTTGCTCGTAGTAGGCTTCGTACATGGGGATTACGTCGTTAGCGCAGAATTTTTTGCGGGCGTGGCCGCGGGCGAGTTGGCCCATTTCGCGGCCGCGGTCGGCGCGGGAGAGCAGGTCGATGGCATATTTGCCGGCGGTTTTAACATCGCCGGGCTCGACCAGGTAGCCGTCGACACCGTTTTCGACAACTTCGGGCAGGCCACCAACGTTAGTGGCGATTACCGGCGTTTCGCAGGCCATAGCTTCGAGGGCGGCCAGTCCAAAACTTTCCAACTTAGAAGGGAGAAGAAACAGGTCGGCCTGGCTGAGTTTTTCCTGCACTTCGTTCTGCTGGCCCAGAAACAGCACATCGTTCTGCACGCCAAGTTTCCGCGCCAACTCTTCCGCCGGGGCGCGATCCGGACCATCACCAATCATCACCAAGCGGGCAGGCATTTTCTCGCGAACCAACGCAAAAATTTCAATGGCATCGAGGATGCGCTTGACGGGACGGAAGTTGGAGAGGTGCATCAAAATGGGCTGGCCATTCGGCGCCCATTCCGCGCGCAACTTGGGATTCGGCTTGCGCTGATAAAGATCACAATTCACAAAGTTGGGAATCACTTCGATAGGGCGCTTGATATCGAAATCTTCGAGAGTGCGCCGCAGCAGGTAATGGGAAATGGAGGTGACGCCGTCACTCTGCTCGATGGAGTAGCGGGTGATGGGCAAAAAGCTGCGATTGTTGCCGACCAGCGTAATGTCCGTGCCATGCAGCGTGGTGATGAAGGGCAGGCGGCGCGGAGCAGCCATGGCGCGGGCCAGCAGTGCGCTGACCGAGTGGGGAATAGCGTAATGGACGTGCAGCAGGTCGAGCTTTTCCTGTTCGAAGACTTGCAACATTTCCGTGGCCAGCGAGAGGGTGTAGGGAGAGTGGTCGAAAAGCGGATAGGAGACGACTTCTGCGCGATGGAAATGGATGTGCGGGTCGTCGATCTTCATGCGGATGGGCGGCGCAGAAGTGATGAAATGGATATCGTGGCCGCGGGCAGCGAGTTCCATGCCGAGTTCGGTGGCGACGACGCCAGAGCCCCCGTAAGTTGGATAGCCTGTAATTCCAATACGCATAAGCCGCCTATGTGATTCGGATCACGCCGACTCGCCGGGCCATGCTTGCGGGGGACTGGGCCGTTTGCTAGAGTCGCGCGGACTGCGGGCCGGAAAGCGCCCGCCGCATAGTACACCGATTAGACGCAAAGGCGGGTGACAACGTGACACGGTTGGCGGGCAAGGTGGCGATTGTGACCGGGGGCGGATCAGGGATAGGAAGGGCCGTGGCGCTGGCGTTTGCGAGAGAAGGGGTGCGGGTTACGGTCACCGGGCGACGCCAAGAGAAGCTGGCGGAAACAGTGCAGGAGATACGCGCCCGTGGCGGAGAAGGCTTGGCGGTGGTCTGCGACGTGAGCAACGCGACCGACACGCAAGGAGTGGCGGAGAAGACGGAAAGGACCTTCGGGAAAACGGATGTGCTGGTAAATAACGCTGGGGCGCTGAGCGTCTCGACGATTGAAACGATTTCCGAAGAGGATTGGGACCGGGTAATCGCTACCAACCTCAAGGGGCCGTTCCTGATGTCGCGCGCGGTGCTACCGCAGATGAAGCGAGCCGGCGGCGGGTCCATCATTAATATAGGGTCAATTCTGGGTTTGTTCGCGATGAAAGATCGCGCGGCGTATTGCGCATCAAAAGGCGGCGTGACGATGCTGACCAAGGCGATGGCGATTGATCATGCGAAGGATAAGATTCGCGTGAACTGCATTTGCCCATCGATTGTGGAGACCGACTTGGTGAAGGGCTTGTTCTCAGAAACCGAGGAAGGGCGACGAGTGCGCGACGCGCGGCTGGCCAGCATCCCGATTGGACGCTTCGGTAAGCCCGAGGATGTGGCAGAACTGGCGATGTATCTGGCGTCGGACGAGTCTTCGTGGATGACCGGCACGGCGATACCACTGGATGGCGGATTATCGGCGCAGTAGGTCGGCGAATACGGGAGAGCGAATGTCACGGAAACTGACTGAGGAAGAAAAGCGCGTAACGGAATTAGTGCGCCAGCGGATGAAGGAGAGCAAGTCCACGGAGTTGCTGGGATTTGATGTGGAGAGTGTGCACGAGGGCCGCGCGATTTTCCGGTTGGACGTTACTCCCCAGCACAAGCAAGTGCATGGAGTGGTGCATGGCGGAATCTTGGCGGCACTGGCAGACACGACGGCGGCGATTGCAGCGTACACCGCGGTGCCGCGCGGCGTGGAATTAGCCACGCTGGAATTGAAGATTAATTTCCTGGAGCCGGTACCCGGGGGAACGGTGCGGGCGGACGCCAAGGTGTTGCGGGCGGGCCGCAATTTCATTGTGACGGAATGCGAAATTTTCAACGAGTCGGGAACGCTGGCTGCCAAGGCACTACTTACCTTCTCGGCCGCTTCGGGAGCGTCGTTCGGGGACGGAAAATAGAACTACTCGTCGCCGCCCTGTGCCGAGTCTTCACCATCTTTGTACACGTATTTAATGTAGCGCTTAAAGAGCATCAAATTGGGCGCGCCGTTCCGGGTGAGCTTGATGCACTCGCGGTCGTACCACTCGATGATGCCGTGCAGTTCTTCTCCAGAGTTGAGCACCACCACCATGGGGGTGCGGCTCTGCATCTGTTTCACCCAATAAAAATTTTCTGCGTGCGTAACTTCCGCAGGGGCAGGCTTCTTGCTGGGGATCGGACCGCCATTGTGAGGCGTACGAGAGAGGGGTTGTTCTTTTGCGTCCGCGAAGTTGGGACGAAACATGCGGCGGTTCATGACTGCTCCTTGGGGTGAGAAGGATGTTTCATAGCGTTGGATGCGAAGGGTACGTGCTGGGTTTCGTCTATTCCTATTATGACGCGTTTGGAGGAAGAAAGGGAGCAGAGACTATTCGCGGCCTACGGCGGAGGCCTTAGGAGCAAGTTCGGCGGCGAGCGCGTCCATACCGAGCTGACGATTGAGGTTGCGGCGCGCACCGGCGGCGAGTTCATCCATACCGTTGATAGCTTGCATCACCCATTTGGCATCGACGGTGCGTGCAAGGGCTTCAAGTTGCTTGGCGAGATTGGGATTGCGCAGTAGTGGAGATTTTACACCGGAGATAAGTTCCAGCAGATCGGTGAGCAGGCCATAGAAGACGCCAAGGAGGTCTTCGAACGAGGATTCGCGATCTTTGGCGAGCGCGGAAGTGTCTGCAAAGAGTTGCGAGAAGCCCTGGCCGCGGGCGGCGCGTTCGAGGATACGCAATGCGGTCGACCGCTTTTCCACAGCATCGTCGACATCCATTTCCATCGCTAAGCCGGGGCTGCCTTCAGAGAGCTGCGCGGCAAGCTTGAGTTCAGCAGGCTTGCGGTCAGTGTGCGCTTTGAGGATGCGCTCTACTTCAGGTTGCGGTAAGGGCGCGAAATGAAATTGCATGCAACGCGAGACGATGGTCGGCAAGAGAGATGAAGCCGCGGGAGCAGTAAGGATCAGCGTGGCTGAACCGGGCGGTTCTTCGAGAATTTTCAGGAAAACGTTGGCAACGTCCCAACGCATCGTTTCCGCGCCATCCAGGATGAAGACGCGGCGACGTCCCATCGGTTGAAAATAGGCAGCACGCTGCACGGCGCGAAGCTGGCCGACGCGCAGCATGGGCCGGGCCACGGGAGTTTTAACGCGAACAGGATCGGGCACTAGCGCCCAAACGTCTGGATGCGTTTGCAGGATAAGCGGGACGCGTTCAACGGTAGCGGCATCGGCGCTTTCGCCGCGTTCCACCAAGCCTTGCTCGATGAGTTTCTGAGGCTCGGCCAAAGGCGCAATGCGCAGGCAGGTGGCGCACTCTCCACAAAAGTCGTCGGTGAGGCGCTCGCAATTCGCGGCTTGGGCCAGCATCCGCGCCAAGGTGTATTTGCCTACGCCGCGCGGACCGGTAAATAGAATGGCGTGAGGCAGGCGTCCGGCACGCAACGCGCCGCGCAGGGCGGTGACCATTTTTTCGTTGCCGAGGAAATCAGAAAAACCCATGGGCTAACCTTTGCAAAGTGTGCTGACCGCGGGCCGCACCGCATCCATCACATCGCACGCGATATCTTCGGGCAGGCGCAGCGAGTTAGTGGAAGCGTCGAAACATTGAATTGTAGCCCAAGGGCGGCTGCGGGAGAGCATGTCGTACATCTCGCCAGCTTGTTCGAGATGTTGGATGTTGCGTTCGAGAATGTCGTGCTTGGCGGTGGTGTAGCTGCGCTCCGATTTGCGCGCTACGAGTTGCTGTGCCTGGTGAGGAGGTACGCGTAGATAAAGGATGAGCGTCTCGCGTGGTAAGCCGTAGATGGAATATTCAAGATGCTCGATCCAGCGCATAAGTTCAGCGCGTTTTTCGGCAGGGGCGCGGGCGACTTGATGAGCGAGGTTGGAGCCGACGTAGCGGTCGACGAGGACGACTTGCCCTTCGTTGAGAGCGGCTTCGATGCGGGCCTTGGCTTCGAAGCGATCGCCGGCGTAGAGCATTGCGGTAAAACGAGGATCAAGAGTCTCGAGCGGGCCGAAGTCGCCATTCAGAAATTTGCCGACCATGGTGCCAAACCACGAATCGTATTGAGGAAAGCCGGTAGCATAAACAGAGAAGCCCGTGGCGGTGAGGGCGTGTTCGAGGAGTTTCGCCTGAGTATGCTTCCCGCTGCCATCGATGCCTTCAATGGCGATGAGTAAGCCGCGTGTCGTCATGTTCTAGGGTCAGTGGTGGTGGGACGCCACTCGTGAGTGCCAGTGTACCCGGAGAGGCACAGAGTCGCAACGCGTTATTACTAAAAGACAAAGTCCTTGGGGAATTATGGTGGGAGGCGGCGTGCTAGGATTCTTTGTTTGGGTAACGCTGCGATGAGTGCGACGACGATCCAGGAAAATATAGCGCAGGTGAAGGAGCGCATTGCTACGGCGGCGACGCGAGCTGGGCGCAAGCCGGAAGAGATCACGTTGATTGGGGTGTCGAAGACGCATCCGGCGAGCGCGATTCAGGAAGCGTACCAAGCGGGGTTGCGACATTTTGGGGAGAACCGGGTGCAGGAGTGGGAAGGGAAGCGCGGCGAATTGAATTTGACTGAGGCGACTTGGCACTTGATTGGGCACCTGCAGAGCAACAAAGCGGCGCGCGCGGCGAAGGCATTTCACTGCATCGATTCGATTGATGATGAGAACTTGGCATTGCGAGTGGAACGCGCCTGCGCAGAAGGTGAAAGTGCCGGGAAGAAGTTGCGCGTGTTGATTGAAGTGCATCTGGGCGGCGAGGAAAGCAAGACGGGCGTGGCGGAAGCGGATTTGCCGGCGCTGGCGGAGTCGATTGAGAAGTTGACGCACCTGGAGCTTGCGGGATTGATGTGCATTCCTCCGTATTTAGAGGAAGTGGACCAGGTGCGGCCTTATTTCGCACGGCTGCGACAGTTAAAGGAAGAAACTGCTGGGCGATTGGGGCGGGCCTTGCCGGTGCTGTCGATGGGAATGTCGCACGATTTCGAAGCGGCGATTCAAGAAGGGGCCACGGAAGTGCGCGTGGGGACAGCGATTTTTGGTACCCGTCCGGAGATCAAGTGAATCTATTCATAAGCGAATTTATTTTCGGCCGGAGCGTCGATGAGACTGTTTGAGTCGTGGCGGTTGCGGGAATTGGAATTCAAGAATCGCGTGGCGGTGTCGCCGATGTGCCAGTATTCGGCGAAAGATGGGCATGTGGGGCACTGGCACCTGGTGCATTTAGGGAGTCGCGCGGTTGGGGGCGCGGCGCTGGTGATGGCGGAAGCTACCGGCGTGCAGACGATTGGAAGAATCTCGCCGGAGGACACCGGAATTTATCTGGACTCGCACGTAGACGCGTGGAAGCCGATTGTGGACTTTGTGCAGTCGCACGGCGCGATTGCGGGGATTCAGTTGGCCCATGCGGGGCGCAAGGGAAGTACCGCTTCGCCGTGGAAGGGCGGAAAAGCTGTCACGATCGCGGATGGCGGGTGGGTGCCCGTGGCGCCGAGCGCAGTGCCGTTCTCGCCGGATTATCCGATGCCGAAAGAGCTGAGCGTCGCGGAAATCGATCAGATTGTCGCGGACTTTGTGAAGGCGGCGCAGCGGGCGTTGCGTGCGGGATTCCAGTTGGTGGAAATTCACGCGGCGCACGGATATTTGCTGCACGAGTTTTACTCGCCGTTGTGCAATTTTCGAAAAGACGAGTATGGAGGAAGCCTGGAGAATCGAATCCGGTTGGCGGTGCGGGTTGCGGGTGCGGTGCGCGAAGCGTGGCCTGCGAAGTTGCCGGTGTTTGTGCGCATTTCGGCGACCGACTGGAAAGAAGGCGGATGGGATTTGCCGCAGAGCATTGAGTTGTGCCGCAAGTTGAAATCGATGGGCGTGGATTTGGTGGATGTGTCGAGCGGCGGCGCCGTGGCGGACGCGCGAATACCGGTGGCTCCGGGGTACCAGTTGAAATTTGCGGAAGCGATTCGGCGGGAATCGGGAATCGCGACGGGAGCTGTGGGGATGATCACTGATGCGATACAGGCGGACAGCGTGGTGGTCAGCGAGCAGGCGGACATGGTGTTTCTGGCGCGGGAGATGTTACGCGATCCATATTGGCCAAGGCGCGCGGCGCAGGAGTTGGGGACCAAGCTCAAAGCACCGGTGCAGTACGAGCGGGCCTGGTAGCGTATGAGCTTTTTAGAAGTTTCGGAAGATGTTGCGCGCGGCACGGTAACGTTTGCGGTGCGGGTGCAGCCACGAGCCAGCAGGGAAGAGATTGCGGGCGTGCACGATGGAGCGTTGAAGATTCGGCTGTGCGCGCCGGCGGTGGAAAATCGAGCGAATGAAGCGCTGGTGGAGTTCCTGGCCGGCGTTTTGAAAACGTCAAAATCGGCTGTTAGAATCCAGAGCGGTGAGCATGGCCGCAGCAAGCGCGTGGAAGTGTTTGGAGTGACGCGCCAGCAAGTGTTGAATCTGGTGCAGATCGAAGCGTAGTTGCTCTTGGCGGCGCGATGTGTTTTCCCATGCGAGCAGGCGAGCGGAGTGGAGCGAAATGCCATTATGAGTGTGAATATTGCGGGAATTCAGCAGGATTTGCGAGCGGCTAAGGTGGATGGCTGGCTGTTTTACGATTTTCGCGGGCGCGACCCGATTGCGCATCGCGTGTTGCAGTTGACGCCAGGAATGCGCACGCGACGGTGGTTTTATTTTGTTCCGGCCAAGGGCACGCCAAAGAAATTGGTGCACAAGATTGAAGCGGAATCGCTGGCTGGGCTGCCGGGAGAGACGCTGTACTACGCCGGGCAGGATGAGTTACGCAACAATCTGAAAAAGATTTTGGGGCGCGCGAAAAGAGTGGCGATGCAATATTCGCCGAAGAACGCGATTCCGTATGTGGCGATGGTAGATGCGGGGACGGTGGAACTTGTGCGGAGCGCCGGGGCCAAGGTGGTGACCTCGGCGGATTTGGTGCAGAAATACGAAGCGTGCTGGACCAAGGCGCAACTGGAATCTCATCGGGCAGCGGGCCGGGCGATTGATCAAATTGTGGCGGGAGCGTTTGCGCATGCGGCGGAATGTGTGCGCGCGAAGAAGCCACTGACGGAATACGACTTGCAGCAGTGGATTTTGCAGCGCTTTGCGGCGGCGGGAATTACCACGGATGAAGGTCCCGATGTTGCCGTGAACGCGCACGCCAGCGATCCACACTATGCGCCGTCGAAGGAAAAATCTTCGCCGCTTCGCGAAGGAGATTTTCTGCTGCTGGATGTCTGGGGCAAGCAGAAGGCGCCGGGAAGCGTTTACTACGATGTGGCGTGGACCGGCTTTCTTGGCGCGAAGGTACCGGATAAGTATGTGAAAATATTTAATGTGGTGCGCGAGGCGCGCGACAAAGCGGTGGAGTTGATTCGCTGCAGTGTGAAAGCAGGGAAGCCGCTACAAGGATGGCAGGTGGATAAAGCGGCGCGCGGCGTGATTGAAAAAGCGGGATACGGAAAGTATTTTATTCATCGCACCGGACACAGTATTGGCGAAGACGCGGTGCATGGAAACGGCGTCAACATGGATGGGCTGGAGACGCGCGACGAGCGGCATTTGATTCCGCAAACGTGCAATTCGGTCGAGCCGGGAATTTATCTGCCGGAATTTGGATTGCGTAGCGAAGTGGATGTGTTTATTGACGAGAAGGAAGCGCGAGTGACGGGCGCGGTGCAGACGGAAATTTTGGCGCTGCTGGCCTAGGTTGTTGGCGCTGCGAATTTAGAAAGAAGAACATGGCGGAAGACGCGAATCCCAATTTAAATTTACCTGAGGTAGTTGAAGAGCCTGCTTTTGAAGCGCCGATTGTTGCCGAGCCGGCCGATGTTCCCGTGCCAGAAATGTCTGCGGAGAAGCGCGCGATGGCCATCGGGATCGCGGGATGGGCGATGCCCGGGTTGGGGCATGCGCTGCAAAAGATGTGGGGGCGCGCCATCGTGGTATTTGTGACGGTGGGAATTTTGGTATTTGCGGGCGCGTCGATGCGCGGCAATGTGTTTACTTCGCACGGAAATGATGCCTTCGATACCTTGGGTTTTGTCGCCGATTTGGGGACGGGCGTTTTTTATTTTGCCGCGCAGCATCTGGAGCACAATGGCGCCGACGTGTCGCATGCCGGCGGCGACTATGGCACGCGATTCTTGGCTACTGCCGGCGTGCTGAATCTGTTGGCGGCCTTGCATGCGTATGAAGCGGCACGCGGCAGGAAAGCGTGATTCTGCGGAGGGAGTGGCGTTGAATCACTTCCAGGCATTTCTACTGTTTGCAGCGGTGATTTCCGTGGCGTTTGGCTTTTTGGGGCGCCGCAATCCCAGTGATCGCATGAAATATATCTTGTGGTCCTTCTTTTTGTTTCTGCTGGTGGGTATCGGCATCGGCTGGGCCATGTTCCCGTTCTCGCGCTGACTTTTAGTCCCAGTTTCAAGCCGACACTTCTTTGCACACTGTTTGCGGCGCTGAATTGACTGTGATTTTCAGCGGATGCTATCGTAAATGCACAAGCCGAGGTAGCTCAGTGGTAGAGCAGCCGATTCGTAATCGGCAGGTCGTGGGTTCAACTCCCACTCTCGGCTCCATTAACTTCCTGTACAGTCCGGAGACATCCTTTACAGAACGTTCCTAAGACATAGTTTACACCCTTGGGCCAAAAGGGTTTTCCAAGGGCTGCAGAGTTTTTTCCTCCAGATCGATGTAGCCAAGATCGTAATTCCTGAAGCTGACCATTCACACTTCGCGGTATAATTTGTCTTGGCGGGTGAGCTGGACGATCGCTGGCTTAAGCCGCGCAAGCGGCCAGGGCGGGAGGAAAGTCCGGACACCACTCCGCGCAAGCGGAGCAGTAACTTTGAGTGCTTGGCTGGCTTGGAGGGGTAAACCCTTCGGCCTGTCGGCCTTAGGGTAAAGGGCAACGCGCCTGGTAACGCCAGGGGACGCTTTGCGCAACCGAGCTTCACCGCTCGGCCATACATCGCGTTACGGACAGTGCCACAG
>JBAVNY010000612.1:0-7796 GCA_049691535.1 Candidatus Acidiferrum sp. | reverse complement strand
AGTGCATGGGAATTTGCGGGCCGTCGTTGACCGAGACGGTAAATGCCGTTTCAGGTGGCTTGGATTCACTGGGTAATCATGACACTATCGAGTGTTTTGAAAGCGCAGAAAAAGTCAGTTGGCGATGAGGAGAAGCGCATGAGGCTTGGCGTGTGGGTAGGCGGCATTCTGGGAGTTGTTCTTGCAGCGGCAACGGCAACGCAGGCGCAAACGATGGCGGAGAAACACCCGCTGGGGTTCGATGATTTGATCAAGATGCACCGAGTGTCGGCGCCGGAGATTTCACGCGATGGGAAGTGGGTGGCGTACGCGATCTCGACACCGGACATGGACGCGAACCGCAATGCCAGCAATATCTGGATCGTGGCGACTTCGGGGGGCGACGCAATACAGTTGACGCAGAGTAGCAAAGATTCCGCGCCAGCCTGGTCACCGGATGGAAAGACGTTGGCGTTTGTTTCGGCACGCGACGGAATTTCGCAGATTTATTTGCTGTCGATGGAAGGAGGCGAAGCGAAGAAGGTGACTTCCCTTTCGTCGGGCGTCGATCTTTTTAAATGGTCGCCGGATGGAAAGACTTTTGCGTTTACCTCGTCGGTGTATCCGGATTGCAAGGATGACGCGTGCAACAGCAAGCGCGATGAAGAAAAGGAAAAAAGTAAGGTCAAGGCGCGAACTTACGATCATCTGCTGTACCGGCATTGGGACCACTGGTCGGAAGGCAAGCGGAGCCATTTGTTCGTGGAGCCCGTGGATGGAAGCGTTGCGGCACGGGATCTGACGCCAGGCGCGGATTACGATGTTCCTCCGGACGAGCGCGGCAGCGGCTCCGACATTAATTTTTCGCCGGAGGGAAGCGAAATTTGTTTCACGGCAGTGACGGACAAAGTAGAAGCGCTGAGCACGAACGGCGATCTATTTCTAATTCCGATGGCGGGCGGAGAGGCAAAACGGATTACAACGAATCCGGGATTTGATGGCAATCCGGTATATTCGCCGGATGGGAAATACATCGCGTATCACGCGCAGGTCACGCCGGGGTATGAAGCAGACCGGTGGCGCGTGATGTTGTACGACCGGCAAGCGGGAAAGGCTGAGGACATTTCGGCGGGATTCGACCGAAGCGCCGGCGAGCTGACCTGGTCTCCCGATAGCAAGTCACTTTATTTTCTGGCGGAGAACGAGACGCTGCTACCGCTGTATGTAATGGAGGCGCACGCGGGGGCAACGCCGAAGAAAATTTTGGATGGATTCAACAGCGCGTATTCCTTCAGTGGCGATGGGAAATGGCTGGTTGCGGAACGCACCAGCTTAACGATGCCGGGCGAGCTGTTCATGGCTGCTGGCGATGGAAGCGGCTTGAAACAACTTACGCACGCCAACGATGCGCTGCTGGGAAATGTAGAGATGAACGGGCCGGAGACGTTCTGGTTCGAAGGGGCGGAAGGCACAAAGGTGCAGGCGATGATTGTGCGGCCGCCGGGATTTGTGGAGACGAAGAAGTATCCGATGCTGGTGCTGCTGCACGGTGGGCCGCAAACGATGTGGTCGAACGCGTGGGGCTATCGGTGGAACGCGGAAGTATTTTCGGGCGCGGGTTACGTGACGCTGATGATTAACCGCAGAGGCTCGACCGGCTACGGGCAGAAATTCACCGATGAGATCGCGAATGATTGGGGCGGCAAGGCATACACGGATGTCATGAAAGGAATCGACGCGGCGCTGGCGAAATATTCGTATATCGACAAGACAAAATTGGCGGCCGCGGGCGGATCGTACGGTGGGTTCATGGCGGACTGGCTGGCGACGCACACCGGGCGGTTTAAAGCGATTGTGAGCCACGCGGGCGTGTATGACATGACTTCCATGTATGCGACCGAGGAGTTGTGGTTCGAAGAGCACGACTTGCAGGGAACGCCGTGGGCCGCGCCGGAGAATTACAAGAAGTCGTCGCCCTCGACGTTCGCGGGAGATTTGGGGAAATACAAAACGCCAACGCTGGTGATTGCGGGAGAGAGGGATTATCGCGTGCCGTACACACAGTCCCTGGAGTTTTTCAATACGCTGCAGCGGCTGGGCGTGCCGTCGAAGTTGGTAGTTTTCCCGGATGAAGGGCATTGGGTATTGAAGCCACAGAATAGCCAGCTTTGGTATAAGACATTTTTGGATTGGCTGGGGACGTACGTGAAGTAGAGGGCGTCTCCACGAGGGCGCTGATCGCAACAATCGCGGGGCGAGATCAGGGCTGGTGTGGAGTACGGCGGCCTGAGGGTCAAATCTCAGCAAGTTTGTGGAGAGTGCGGCGGAGGAAGCGGAACAAGTGATAGAGCAGGAAGAGCGAGATCGCGAGTAGCACCACCACCACGATGATGGCTGCGGTGGGATGAGCCGTTGCAAACCACGTTAACCACACGGAAAGAACATCTTCTCCAAAACTGAGGGCCCAATTGCTGGCCGGCTCCGGACTCATATTGGCCGCGGCACGCGCGCTGGCTTTGGTGCCGTGCGAGGTGAGCGCGATACTGCCGGCAAGCAGGGCTGCGCCCCAACGCCAAGCCTCTGGCGCAGCGGCAGTGGCGCTGAAGGCTAAGAGCGCTGCGGCAGGCGGGCTGATGAAGGTGTGAATAGCCTGCCAGACAGAGTCGATGTAGGGAACCTTGTCAGCCAGGAATTCGACCAGGTAGAGCACGCCGGCGATACCCAACACAAGGGGATGCGATAAGACCTGTAGCTGCGCAGGCAGGTGGATCACGCCAAAGCGCTGGAGAAGCCCCAGAGTGGCCACGGTAGCGTAAAGGTTGAGGCCCGAGGAAAAACCCGCGCCGAGCACCAGGCTGAGTGTTTGCAGAGGGTTCATAGCAATGCGTCCAAAGGAGCCGCTCGTGGGCTGGCAAGCGTATTTACGTTAGCATGAAAACACGAGATAGGGAGTGACGCGCGGTGAGACCCAGAAAAGCAAACGCCCCGGAGGATAGGCCGGGGCGTTCGAGTGTGAAGCTGGTCAACTGAGCTACTGGTTCAGGTTCGAGTTGGGCTCCATCAAGCGGGTCCAACCTGTGGTGTTGACGTCGCGGAAGAGCGGCGTCCGCGGCGGGAGCAACGCAGGAGTTAGGAAGTTGGTATCGAAATTGTAACCGCGAGTCGGGGGACTATACACCGTCGTGCAGCATTTGAAGGTGCTGTTGGCTTGGCGGCTATAGAACAAATCGACGATGGAGCCCTCATACTCCAGGGTACCTTGCCAGTTCTCAACGTAGCGCAGGAAGTTGTGCACACCGCCATCCGTCCCGTAATCCTGGCTGACGATGCCTGTTGGGTTTGAGAAATACGGCGTCGCACCGCCGATGATTGCCACGCGGTACCAGGTTGTGACTCCGGTGCGCAAGTTCAATGAATAAGGACTAGAAAACGAGTTAATGTCGCTCCAGTTGTTGGAGAGTAGCGTGACCGCATCTCCCGCCACCGACGCTGCAACCGTACTCGGCGAGCTGCCGAAACCAATTCCGCCGAGGTTCGCGTTGAAGTCACCTTGAATGTAGACTGGATTCTCCGCAGCAATGGTCAAACCACAGTTGTTGCCGCCAGGGCAGGTACCGACGGCCGAAAGATTGCTGCTGTTCACGATTTTCACCGCGTGCCGGAAGAACAGCGCTGGATTCTCGCGGGCCGCATTCGAACTGGTCGCTATCATCATCGGCCAGATGCCGTCCGGAACATACGAAGGCGCCGTGGGACAGCTAACGTTGTTGGTAATCGCACTTGGAACCAGGCCGCTAAATATACCAATTTGCCCATACGGAAGATAAACAGCCGGGAGTGTCGGCGAAGCTCCCGCTGCGTGGATGTATTGCTCATTTGCTCCATACGTGTAAAGAACGTTGGTACCGTCAGCGTCCTCACCCGTTTCGAGTACCGATGTTGGGCAGCCGGTTGTGGAGTTCGCCGGAAAGTTGACCAGGTCGTTCCAACCATACTCACCCGTTTCTTTATGGGTGTAGGAAAGCGGAGGCCATCCACCCGCGATCGTCTGCGATAACGAGTAGTTCCCTCGCCGGTCGGAGACGTACACCACAAAGTTGTTGGGCGCGACGCTGGGGTCTTTCGTCCCCAAGCCCGAGGTCGTGATCGAACCCAGTTTCCCGCTGAACCACGCTGACACATTGGCACCGTCCAACTCGATGTAGTGCATCGAGCCGTTCACCGTAGGGCGGTTGATCGGCGTCGCGGTGTCCATCGCGCTGTCTCGCAGGGTTCCTTCGCGTGTATCGAATAGCACGTTGGGCCAGAAATCATACACCGTTGGACTCCAGGGCTTGCCGTTTGGCAGTACCACGAGCTTCCTCGTGTTTGGATCAACGCCGCACACATAGGCGACAGGCGCCTGCTTGGCTTTATTGGAGGAAGAGTTCCACGCTCCCTGTGCAACATATCCTCCGACGTACAGCGACGAGGGATTATCGCGAATCCTCTCCAGACGGATTAGCGCCAGCGGATGCGGATCCAAACAAGTGCCAGTTGGAGCGGCGAGAGTGTCAACTGCCGAAAAATTTCCTGCCGCCAATGCTGTTCCATTTTGATAAGCAAGCTCGACGGGAGCGGTTTTAGCGGTGTTCAAAGGAAGATTGGGCAAACCGTAATAACCCCTTGTTATGCTCAACTGGTTCGGAGGCGTAGCGGTTGAAGCGCTGACGCTCCAAGTGCCGTTGTTCAGATTATTGTTGTACACGATGGGGTCCATCTGCGCGGTCGTGCCCGGCCATTGCGGATTCAGGTTCGTGCCGTCGAGCGACTGTGGCACGGGATCGATGTTCCGGCCAACATATCCATAACCCAGCACCTCTGCGGTCACGTCCTTGAGCGTTCCGCACGGGCTGCCGTAGGGCTGAAGTTGCTCCTCGATCTTGATATAGCCCCGGATCACCGGATAATTATTTGGCAACCAATACCCATCCGTAGAGTTATACGCTCCACCGACCCCGCCGAGCGCTCCCGAAGCCGCCAGGGGCAGAGGCGTAACGCCATTAGTAATCAGATTGTTATAGATTTTGACGAGTGTTGCATTTGTTGAAGCGGCCCAGGTACTGGGGTCGGTCGTCATCAGGCTCAAGTCAAATGGCTGCGTGCTTGCGTCGATGCACGGCATATTCATTATGTCGTTCGGGTCGTCCGACAAAAGAACGCGCAAGCTGGCTTGCGCAAAATAACGCTCACCCGTGACGTTGGCTGCTTCTCCAGAAACTGGTCGGCGAAGTAAGTCGATCGATTGGGTGGCGCCGCCACCGATGGTGACGATACCGAGGTTGAGTTGCTTTGCGCCGGTGTTGTATGGCTTGGAAGCAGCCGAGGCTCCAGGACCGTCCAGCAAGTTGCTGTTGTAGTCGGTCGGCGCGCTGCCTGTAGAAATTGTAGGCCAATTCGTGTCGGCGCCGGAACCGAGACCCCCGGTGAGACTTCCTTCGCTCGGTGCGAGAGTTCGGTAATTTGACCCGCCAGGCTGCGTAGTAATCTGCACCGTGCCGGTATAGTTCGAACTCGTTGGCCAGCCGTTTTCCAACGTCGCACGAATGACGTCTTTGTAGGCGTCAACCTTGTCGGAAAGAGTCAGAGTGGAGCCGGCCGCCAAGAAAAGATTGCCGTTGGTATGTGTACGGCCACCGAAGTTGAAGTCCGGGCCAGGGAAAAAGCTTAGGTCGGTGTCGGAGAAAATGCCGAACTGAAACATCGGGATGCCGACGGTCTGCGTGGTGCGCTGCAACTTCACTTCGCGACCCGCCGTAGTGCGCGCATTCACGACCATGGTGTATTCAGTGAGCAATGCAGTCATGCCCGCATAGGTGCCGGACTTAATCGTAGAAATGGTGGGAGCAGGATTGCCGTAAGCGTCATGCGCGGGAGTTGTAATGGTGTAGCCACTCGAGCCGTCGCCGTTGAGAAACTGAATACCGGTAATGAGTGGCGGATTGAGTTGAATGGTGTTGATCTGCGTTTGCGTGGGCGAATAGGTCTGAGCGAAGAGGTCGCCAAGTCCTGCGGTCATCTGCTCCAAGCCCGCTTCCGCGCTGTAAAAAGCGGTGACATCATCGTTGTTGGAACCGGCAAGCTGCTGGTTGGAGATCAGCAGAATGCAGAAACCAACCAGCAGGCTGGACATGAGAAAGAGCAGGAGCAGCGAAGTGATGAGGGCAACGCCTGCGTCTTTACGAAAACGCCCGGATTTTCTGGAGAGAGTTGTGCTCATTGCTGGCTCCTCTTATTTGTAACGATTCACGGCAGCCAAACTGCGAAGGCTGACCTGGGTCATGAGATTGGTTCGTGCATAGATAGACTTATTGCCTTGCCAGACAGGGCGCGCGCCACGCGCGCCAAGATAGACGTTCACTGAGCGAATATTGGACTCGGAGTTTCCGGTTGGGACGCTAACCTGATTCGAAGGATTGGTTGCACCGTCGATGAAGTTGTAGGTGAACTGGAGATTTTCCAGGGTTTCTCCTACCGGCGTAGGAGGATTGAAATTCACCTGACGAATCAGGCGAATGTACGGCGGGCTGCTGACATTGTCCAGGTAATAGCTGATCATCCAAATTCGAGTGGCCAGGGTGACCGGAAAAACTCCACCGGACTGTAATTGCTTGATGGTGCCACCGGTTTCCGTTCGCCCATTCAAATCGAAGGGATCGCCCTGCGAAAACGTGATGGTGTTGGCGGAGGTGTTGACCGCGCTGACGTACATCAGCGTGTTGCCCAGCGTGTTGCTGAACATGATGAGGTCGCCAGTATTGATCTGGACGTTATTCGGATTGTTGGCCAGATTAAGACAGGTTGGATCCAGCGTGACCGTAAGAGTTGTTCCGCTCAGAACTAGTTTGCCATTCGGACATCCCGGGCTGGCCGGCGGACCGGGCGTAGCGGGTTGATTGACCGGTAGTCCGTCGAGGCCAGCGGCGTTGTCCGCGTACATCATGGTGATTTCGTCGGTGATGCTATTTGGATTCGCTGGCGTGCCCGCAGTGGCGTCGGGGGCGGTGATCGCTGGGCCCATCATGCTGCCGGGCTCAACAGCAGGAATAGTGGATTCGCAGGTGGCGCCGGGGTACGGAAACGTCATGCCCGTGGTCAATGCCGGACGATTAATCGCCGGCGTCGTACCACAGGGAGCCGTATAAGGGATGTTGATACCGCCAGTAGGAATTCCGGAGCCGACTTGCTGCAGGTCGAGTTGCATCATGTTCAAGCCGGCGCGGAAGTTTTCGCCCATGTCCGCGGCTTGGGTGACGACCAGGTTGGAATTCGAAGCGTCCCGGAAGACGGAGACCGCAGCGTAGAGCAGCACCATGGTGACGCCCATGGCGATCATCAATTCGATTAGCGTGAAGCCAGCGAGTTTCGTTCTTGAGTGGGAAGTCATCATTGGCCTCACTGGAAATTCGAGATCAGGCTCGAAATTGCATACGAGAAATTCTTGCCTTGGGTTTGCCAGTTCATCGTGACCGTGACCGATTGAAGGTTAGCGGTATTGGCCACCGGAATGAAGGAAATGGTACGAGTCATCCAGGGGTTGAGGTTCGTGCCAACATCATCGCTGGTCCCGAAAACCATGTCAGGCCCAGGCCCGGTAATAATCACGTCGGGAGTGGTCAGATCGTCGTCGGCGGTGCCGAACAGGCCATCCGGTCCTGGAGCGCAAAGAGGCTGCGGGCCGTCCTTGAAAATTCCACCGGCGCTGATATTCCCGAGCTGCGCCCAGGTGAGCAGTCGGGTGTCACGCGAAGTAAAGATGGTCTCCATCGCCTCCTGAG
>JBAVNY010000611.1:0-9433 GCA_049691535.1 Candidatus Acidiferrum sp. | reverse complement strand
ATAACGAGCTTTCCTTCACCGGAGATTAACGTGGTGTGGCCAACGGCGACACCAGCAACATCGGTGATGGCGTTGAGCGGGCCGGGCGTGCCATCGAAGGGAACGCCGAGATCACGAGCGCGTGGTTTCGAAGCTGGCTTATCTTGGGAAAAAATTGGAAGCGCTAATAGCGACAGGAAACAAATGAAAGCAAGTAGGGACGCAATCCGGCGCATGAATGATGTCTCCAATAAGTAGAAACGTATAAGGAATGACTGAAACGTTGTAGAACACGGAACAGAAGCAATCAAGCGGAAAAGACCTTATTTAGAGCGTATTGAATAGCATTGGCGACGACTTGGCTTTCCTCCGAAGTAATGATGAACGGAGGCGCGAGCAAAATGTGATCGCCACGCACACCATCGACGCAGCCTTGCGTGGGATAGGTGAGGACATTTTTTTCGAGCGCAGCCTGGCGAATTTTTTCTGCTATGCCGGCTTCTTTCGGGAAGGGCTCCCGATTGGATTTGTTTTTTACGAACTCGACGCCTTGCAGGAGCCCAAGTCCGCGAATTTGCCCGACATTCGGATGATTTTCGATCGATGCGAGTGCATTTCTAAGAGTTTGGGCGGCAGGAGTAACGCGATCGAAAAGTTTGTGCGCTTCGAGATAATCGAACACGGCGTTGCCGGCCGCGGTTGCAACCGGATGCGATTGATAGGTGAAGCCGTGCATGAATGCGGCGCTTCCCTTCTCAAAAGCGTCGACGACCCGGGGCGCGATCAAGACGGCACCGAGAGGCGCGTAGCCGCTGGCGATTCCTTTGCCGACGAGGATGATGTCTGGCTCGAGATTCCAGTGTTGCGAGGCAAACGGCTTGCCGGTGCGGCCCATGCCGCTCATGACTTCATCGGCGATAAGAAGAATGCCGTGTTTGCGGCAGATTTCCGCGATGCGGGCGGTGTAGCCGTCGACAGCGGCAGCGGCACCGAGGGTGGCGCCCACGACGGGCTCGAAGACGAATGCCGCTACGCTAGAGGCATCGTTGGCGGTGAGGAATGCGTCCAGATCATCAGCGCAGGCGAGATTGCATTCGGGATACGTTTTGTCGAACGGGCAGTGATAGCAAAAGCAAGGAGCGACGTGGCCCCATTCTGGAATCATGGGCGCGTAGGGAGCGCGACGCGAGATATTTCCACTGACAGACATCGCGCCAAGAGTGCTGCCGTGGTAGCTCTGTTTGCGAGAGATAATGCGATAACGAGCCGGCTGTTTGAGCTCAAGAAAATATTGGCGGGCAAGTTTCAGTGCAGTTTCCGTCGCTTCGGAACCGCCGGAAGTGAAATAAACCCGTCCACCACTTTGAAAATTACGTGGAGCGAGGGCCAAGACACGAGCAGCGAGGTGTTCGGCGGGCTCACAATGAAACTGCGTAGTGTGCGCAAAGGCAATCTGATCGGACTGGGCAGCCATGGCGTGGCCAATCTCCTGAACGCCGTGACCAATGTTGACAACGGCGGCTTGGCCGGAAGCGTCGAGATAGCGCCGGCCAGCCGCATCGACAATCCAGCAACCTTCACCGCGGACGGCGACGGGATATTGCCTGCGGAGATTGCGAGAGAACAGCGAAGAAGCCGAAGTGGCCGTACTCATAAGCAAATTGTAGCAGAAGGGGCGAGCGCTGAGATTGCGGGTGCGCGGCAGGAACGAGCCAAGCTGGCCGCAATCGGCGCAATTGTGTGTGATACTCTTTCGCGGATTCGGAGGAGCTGACTTGATCAAGCGTTCTTACGTGTATCGCGCGTGTGTCATTGCGTTTTTACTGGCGGCGGGATGGAGCCAGGGATCGGCACAGAGTTCGCAGGAGCCGGTGCGGATGTCGGTCGATTTGCGCGAAGCGGCGCAACATATTTTCCATGCCAAGTTACGTTTTCCGGTGAAGCCCGGATCGCTAACGCTGGTGTATCCGAAGTGGATACAAGGAGAACATTCGCCGACGGGACCGATCATCGATTTGACAGGATTGAAGATGAACGCCGCGGGCAAGGAAGTGGCGTGGCGCCGCGATGATCTAGACATGTTTGCGTTTCACGTGAATGTACCAGAGGGCGCAAATACGCTGGAAGTCAGTTTGGATTATTTGTCGCCGGCAGAAGCGAGTGGGTCGCGGGAGCGCCCGGCATCGACGGCAAAGATCGCAGTGTTGAACTGGTATGTGGTGACACTGTATCCACTGGGGCCGAAAACGGACGATTTGACGTACGCGGCGAGTTTGCAATTGCCGGCGGGATGGAAATATGGGACGGCGCTACCGGTTGAAAAAGATGGCGGTGCAGAAATCGAGTTTGCGCCGGCAACGCTAACCAGGCTGATTGATTCTCCGGTGATTACCGGGGCGTTTATGCGGGACATTGATTTGTCGCCGGGACAAAAACCGGCACACCACTTGCACATGGCAGCGGATAGCGCGGTTGCTCTGGAAGCGAGTCCCGCGGAAGTGCAGCACTTGCGGCAGTTGGTGGCGGAAACAGGCGCACTTTTCGGAGCGCGGCATTACCGGCACTACGATTTTTTGTTAACGCTGAGCGACATTCTGCCGCCGGATGGCGTGGAGCATAACGAGTCGAGCGATAATCGCACGCCCGAAGCGCTGTTCCTCGATCCGGATGTGCGCGAATCGCAAATGGATTTGCTGGCGCATGAATTCACGCATTCGTGGAATGGAAAATATCGCCGGCCGGCGGGACTGGTGGCAGACAATTACCAGACGCCGCTGAAGGGTGAGTTGTTGTGGGTGTACGAAGGGCTGACGCAATACTACGGCGTGATGCTTTCGGCGCGCTCGGGTTGGTGGACGCCAGAGAAATTTCGCGAATACCTGGCGGTTACGGCGGCGTATCTGAATGACGACCGGCCGGGACGCATCTGGCGCGATTTGCAGGACACCGCAGTTTCTGCGCAGATCCTGTATAGCTCGCCAGCGGCTGGATCGGCGTGGCGCCGCAGTGTGGATTATTACGATGAAAGCATGCTGATCTGGCTGGAAGCGGACACCATCATCCGGCGCGAGAGCAAAGGCAAAAAATCGTTGGATGACTTCTGTAAAAAATTCCACGGTGGGGAAAATACCGGGCCCAATGTGGTGCCATATAACTTCGATGATGTGGTCTCTGGGATGAACGAAGTTTACGCCTACGACTGGCGGAAATTTTTCACCGAGCGGCTGACTTCGCATGGACCCGGAGCGCCGCTGGGCGGGCTGGAAAGCAGCGGATGGAAACTGGTGTACAACGAAACGCCAAACGAGCACCAGAAAACAGAAGAACTTGTGGAACAGACCGCGGGACTCGAATATTCGCTGGGGTTCGAGGTGCATTTGCCTACCGGTGAGGAGAGCGACCGAATCTTGGATGTGATTCCGGGATCTCCAGCAGCGAAAGCAGGGATGTCCGCGGGGATGCGGCTGGTGGCAGTGAATGGACGGAAGTGGACTCCGGAATTATTGCGGGCGGCGATTCAGAGCGCGAAAAACGGCAAAGAACCCATCGAATTGCTGGCGCAGAATGGCGATTATTTCCAGACCTACCACGTGGATTATCACGGCGGCGAGCGTTATCCGCACCTGGAAGCGATCAGCGGCAAGCCGAACGTGCTTGCAGAGATCGCGCGGATGAAGGCGTCGGCTGTGGCGCTGCCAACGAGTTATTAGGAGAGGAATGGCGCGGGTGTGACGCACAGCTCGCAAGGGCTGGTACGAACAATTGGGCGCTGGAGCCTGGCGGCGCTGATGGTCAACATGATCATCGGCGGAAGCATTCTTCGTTTACCTTCGATTCTCGCGGAAAAATTAGGAGCATGGAGCCCGTTGAGCTGCCTGGGAGCAGGCGCAGGCATGCTGGTAATTGCCGGATGCATCGCGGAAGTCTCTTCGCGGTATGACGAGACCGGCGGACTGTATTTGTACGCGCGAGACGCGTTTGGACGCTTCGCGGGCTTGCTGGTAGCGTGGTTGACGTGGCTGACGCGCATTGCAGCACCAGCAGCGGGCGCGAATCTGTTTTGCACCTACGCGGCGCAGTTTGTGCCGTACTTTGGGACCCGTCGAGGCGAGTTGCTACTGCTGGCGGCACTGATTGGGCAACTGGCGCTGTTCAATTACATCGGGGTCAAAACTGGGAAAAATCTGAGCAACGTGTTTACCGGCGTGAAGGTGGGTATTTTGCTGTTTTTTGTTGTGGTTGGAGTGCTGGCACTGCTGTTGCGTCCGGAAGTTCGCGTGCCAGCGACATTTCCTGCGACGCGATTTAGGGATTGGCTGGAGCCGATGCTGATCCTGGTGTATGCGTATGGGGGATTCGAAGGTGCACTGTTTGTTGGCGGCGAGACGAAGAACCCAAAGCGGGATGTGCCGATTGCCTTGCTGGTGGCGTTGGCGGCGGTGTGCGTGATTTACACGGCGATTCAGTTTGTGACCATGGCGACGCTGCCGGATGTGGCCAATTCGGTGCGGCCTTTGTCCGATGCCGCGCAACGATTTATGGGATCGGGTGGGGCGATGTTCATGGGGCTGGCGGCGCTTATTTCGATGTACGGGTATTTGAGCGCGAATTTGTTATCGGTGCCGCGGATTACGGTTGCGCTTGGGGAACGTGGCGACTTCCCGCGATTTTTTGCGGCGATTCACCCGAAGTATCGCACGCCGTATGTTTCGATTGTGTTGTACGCGGTGGTGCTATTCGCGTTCGCAGCGCTGGGAACATTTCAGTGGAACGCGATTTTGTCGGCAGTGTCGCGATTGGCGGTTTATGGGGCAATGGCGCTGGCTGTTCCGGTGTTACGGAGGCGACGCGATGGTAAGGCACAATTCTTGCTTCCGGTGCCGTACTTGTTTTCCGCGGTAGGGATTGTTTTTTCCGTGGTGCTACTGACGCGAATGGGGCGAAACGAATTTGTGGTGATATTTGCGACGTGCGCTATTGCGTTGCTGAACTGGATTCTAGCCCAACTTGACCACTTGCGGACGTTTTTCAGCTTTTTTGCAATACTTTTCCTTGTTAAGTTGTGCGTTTCCTTCGCCGTGGTCTGAAAAAATGGTTGAGTGGAGACCAAGTGTCTTCCCTTTGACCCCGAAGTTCTGGCAGTCTGCTACCAGCATGTTCCTGCGTAGCAACAATCGCAAAAAAGACGGCAAAGAGCATCGCTACTTCAGCATCGTAGAAAACCATCGCATCGCCTCGGACAAAACCGTGCAGCGAACGGTTCTGTATCTTAGTGAGATCAACGATCAACAACAAGCGGCCTGGCGCAAGACGCTGTCCGTGTTTGATGAACAACAGCAAGAGTATGCGAACTTGAGTTTGTTTCCCGATGACCGCGAGATTCCCGCCGATGCGGTCGACAGCCTACAAGTAAAACTGAGCGGCCTTGAACTGCGGTGTCCTCGCCTGTTTGGCAGTTGCTGGTTGGGGTGCGAGTTGTGGCGTCAACTGGGCCTCGATGAGTTTTGGGACGCTCGCTTTGCCGGAGCACGGGAGGAAGTTCCTTGGGAAAAAGTGTTGCAACTGCTGGTCGTGAGCCAGTTGCTGGATCCGGGAAGCGAGTTTCGTATACATCACCAGTGGTATCTGACCACCGCCATGGATGCGCTGCTCGGGACAGATTTCTCCGTGGCGGAGAAAAACCGCTTGTATCGCTGCCTGGACCGCGTGCTGGAGCACAAGCAAGATCTCTTTCTGTGGCTGCGACAGAAGTGGGCCGATCTGTTTAAGGCGGAGTTCGAAGTGCTGCTCTACGACCTGACGAGCACGTACTTTGAAGGCGCAATGGAAGAGAACCCCAAGGCCAAGTACGGTCACAGCAGCGATAAACGGACAGACTGTTTGCAGTTAGTGATTGCGCTGGTGATCACCACGGATGGTTTCCCGTTGGCTTACGAAGTGATGGACGGCAATACCAGCGGTCGCAGCACACTGCGCGGTTTTCTCGACAAGATTGAGAAGACCTACGGGAAAGCAAAACGCATGTGGGTGATGGACCGTGGGATTCCGACCGAAGAGATCTTGCAGGAGATGCGCGATCCGGCACGCGAGATTTTCTATCTGGTGGGAACAGCGAAAGGCAAGATCCAGCAGTATGAAAAGAAATGGCTGGATCTGCCCTGGCAGCAGGTGCGAGATTCGGTGGACGTGAAACTGTTTGAGCAGGACGGCGAACTCTATGTGCTGGCCAAGAGTGAAGGACGAAGAGCCAAAGAGACCGCCATGCGGCGTAAACGGCTGGCCCGCTTGCTCAAAAAGCTCCGTGCCATGCGGCGAAGTCTGCCCTCTCTGGTCCAGCTGCTGATGCGCTTGGGGGCGGCAAAAGCTCAAGCGGGCCGCGCATTCCAGTTCGTTCAGATACGAGTACCGGAGGAAGGCCAGCAGGTCACGCGGGAGACCTTTCAGTTTCGTGTGGATAAGAAAAAGCTCCAAGAGGCGGAATGGCGTGACGGACACTACCTGTTGCGCTCCAACCTTACCGCTGGAGATCCCAGCGTGCTGTGGACGCGCTACGTGCAGCTGACCCAGATCGAAGCGGTATTCCGGTCGCTGAAAAGCGAACTTTGCATCCGTCCGATCCGCCATCAACTGGAGCATCGCGCCGACGCGCACATTCTGATCGCCTTTCTCGCTTACTGCTTGCAAGTGACGCTGAAGCAGCGCCTGTTGCTGCACGCCCCAGGGTTAACGCCTACAGCGGTGTTGGAGAAGTTGGCGGAAATCAAAATGATTGACGTGTGGATTCCTACGGTCGATCAACGTTGGTTGATTTTGCCGCGCTACACACAGCCTTCTGTTGACACCAAGGTGCTGATCGAGAAGCTGAAATTGCAGTTGCCGAGCCAGCCGCCACCGCGCCTGGTGGGGCAAAAACAGAGCTACGAAATCGAGGTACCAATCGTCCGGTAGGAGGCTATTCTGTGGTGGAGACCTTTCCCTAATCTCAACTGATTCCAAAGCACTTAACCGGCTCAGAAGCACCCAACTGAGAAAGTTCGGCTAGTGCGGAGGAGAACGAGACCGACAGGCACGGGTGCCACAATCTGAGGCAGAGCGAATTAGGGCAAAAGGATGGCAATGTGAATTTCCGGACTAGCTGAGTAACGCCTGAAAGCGCGAGTCGGAGCGCAGCGAGTCGAGATCGGAATCTTTGGCCGCCCAATTCTTGAAGAAGGTGCCATGAGCCATGGCCTTGCCCAGGCAGGCTAGAGCCTCTTCAGTGCGTCCGAGCAACGAGTAGACGCACGCAACGTTGTAGAGGATCGAAGTCTCTTCCGGATCGATGGCCAGCGCGCGACTCGCCCAATCGAAACTGCGTTCGTGGTGGCCCATACGAGCGAGGATACCTGCGCCCAGATAAAGCGAACGCGGGTCGTCGGGATGGCTGTCGATATATTTCTCGATAAGCTTCAGAGCACGCTGCTATGTGGCTGTCGCCTCTACAGGGCGGCCCAAGCCGTGATAGACCGGAACAAGCAAACTGACGGCCTGATAGTCGTCGGGATTGAGTTTTGATGCCTGCTCGTAGAGTTCGGCAGCTTTGATCAGGTCGCCGCGCTGAAACGAAGTGCGTGCGTAGAAGTAAAACGCTTCGTAAAGTTTGGGGTCGAGGCGAATGGCCGCTTCAAATTCTTGCTGAGCTTTGTCGAAGTTTTTCTTCAACGCAAAGGCTAAGCCACCTGCGGCGTGGGCTTCTGCAAGTTCCGGGTCGAGTTCCAAGGCCTTGCGACTAGCGGCTTCGGCTTCATTCAGATTGTCTTCGCTGCTATCCCAATACATGTAGAGGAAGGAGCAGCAATCGGCGACACCGGCATAGGCGCGGGCGTACTGGGGATCGATGACGATGGCGCGTGCAAACATTTGGCGGGCAAAGTCGAAACCCTTCTTGCGGAACTGGTGGAAGAACTGGCGTCCGCGAAGATAGTAGTCGTACGCCTGGGGATTGTCGGTCTGCTTGCGGGCGATGGCCTTCTCTTCCTGGGGAGAAAGCTTGATGCGCAGGGCCTGACTGATGCTGCGGGCGATTTCGTCTTGAACTTCGAAGACGTCTTTCAGCTCGCGATCGTAGCGTTCCGCCCACATGGAGTGGCCGGTTTGCGCGCGAATGAGCTGCGCGGTGATGCGCAAACGATTGCCAGCACGGCGCAAGCTGCCGCTAAGAACGCAGGCGGCATTCAGTTCCTTGCCAACCTGTGGGCCAGTGACGGGCTTATCGCGATAGGCAAGAACGGCAGACCGAGGAAAAATCTGCAGCTCTTTGATCTTGGAGAGCTCGGTGATGATGTCTTCGGTCATGCCATCGCGAAAATATTCGTCATCCTTACTTCCGCTGAGATTTTCGAAGTAGAGGACGGCGACGGATTTTTCCGACGCGGCGACTGCAGTCTCGGCTGCGGGAGCTTGTCTTTTCGATTCGGAGACGCGGCCAGAAGAATCGCGATCGCGTTTCAAGCGCTTCAAGTCGGTCTTGATTTCGGAAGCGGTCTGATAGCGCAGATCGCGATCTTTTTCGATGGCCTTGTTGATGATGCGTTCGAGTTCCGCGGGAATCGCGGTGTTTAGAGAGGTGACGGAGCGGGGAGTGCCGTGCAGGATAGCATCGAAGATGGCCGCAGAAGTGTCGCCATTGAAGGCGACCTTGCCTGTGGCCATTTCATAAAGGACAGTGCCAAAGGAGAAAAGATCGGTGCGGGCGTCGAGATCCTTGCCCAGAGCCTGTTCGGGAGACATATAGGCCATAGTGCCGAGTGCGGTGCCGGGACTAGTGAGGAAGTCTTGGTCCGCAACGGTGGCTTGCGCGGAGAGATCTCCTACGGCGACTGGAGAACGGCGTGAGGCCATTTTGGCGAGTCCAAAATCGAGAATTTTGGTTTGGCCTCGTTGCGTCAGGAATATATTGGCCGGTTTAATATCGCGATGGACGATGCCTTTTAGATGTGCGGCGGCGAGGGCATCGGCGATTTCGATGCCAACTTCGAGGATAGTATCGATCTCGATGGGGCGGCCGTTGATGCGATGCTTCAGGGTCTGGCCTTCGAGTAACTCCATAACGATGAACGGTCGATTATCGTATTCGCCGACGTCGTGAATCGTGCAGATATTGGGATGGTTCAGGGCGGAAGCGGCACGGGCTTCGCGTTGAAAACGTTCCAGAGTCTGCGCATCTGTGGGCGTATCTTCGGGAAGGAATTTAAGGGCCACGCTGCGGTCGAGACGGGTATCTTCGGCGCGATAGACGACGCCCATGCCGCCGCCACCTAGTTTTTCGTGGATGCGGTAGTGAGAGAGAGTCTGACCGGAGAGAGACCGAGGTTCGAGCATCGCTGGGTCATTCTAGGGGCGCCGTGGAATCAAGTCAACATTCGCGGGGAGCGCAGCCTAAAACGCGATAATTTGCAAAGAGGCTAGCCAGGAA